>NZ_BAAALF010000014.1:24490-81635 GCF_039528135.1 Kitasatospora nipponensis
GGACGCTCACCGCCGCCGGCCGAGCGCGCCGGGGTCCACCACGGGCCCCGGCGCGCCGCTGTGTCCGAACCGGTACCACGGGCGGTGCGGGGACGCAGGTCACGACACGGTAGCGTCGGTGCTGCCATGAATATCGCTTACATTCCGAGCCCGTCGCGGGGCGTGATCCATCTCGGACCGCTGCCGCTGCGCGCGTACGCCTTCTGCATCATCATCGGTGTCGTCGTGGCCGTCTGGCTCGGCAGCAAGCGCTGGGTCGCCCGGGGCGGTGCCAAGCACACGGTCGGCGACATCGCGGTCTGGGCGGTGCCGTTCGGCCTGGTCGGCGGCCGGCTCTACCACGTGATCACCGACCACCAGCTCTACTTCGACCCGGGCCAGAACCCCTGGAACGCCTTCAAGATCTGGGAGGGTGGCCTCGGCATCTGGGGGGCGATCGCGCTCGGCGCGGTCGGCGCCTGGATCGGCTGCCGCCGCCGGGGCGTGCCGCTGCCTGCCTACGCCGACGCCATCGCCCCCGGCATCGCGCTGGCCCAGGCGTGCGGGCGCTGGGGCAACTGGTTCAACCAGGAGCTGTACGGCAAGGCCACCACGCTGCCCTGGGGTCTGGAGATCCACAAGGTCGAGGCCGACGGCACGGTCGTCAACGGGGTCTTCCAGCCGACCTTCCTCTACGAGTCGCTCTGGTGCGTGGGCGTGGCGCTGCTGGTGCTCTGGGCGGACCGCCGCTTCACGCTGGGCCACGGCCGGGCGTTCGCGCTCTACGTCGCCGCGTACACGGTGGGCCGGGCCTGGATCGAGTACCTGCGGATCGACGAGGCGCACCACGTGCTGGGCCTGCGGATCAACGACTGGGTGGCGATCGTCGTCTTCATCGGCGCCGTCACCTACCTGGTGATCGCCGGGCGCCTGCGGCCCGGCCGCGAGGCGCCGGACTCCATCGACCCCGCCGCCCGGCTGGAGGGCCCGCAGGACGCGCCCGCCGATGCCGAGCCGACCGCCGACGCCGAGCCGGCCGAGGGTGTCGCGGGAGCCGGAGCCGGAGCCGGAGCCGGAGCCGGAACGGAGGCCGGGGAGGCTGCGGGGGGCGAGGACGCCGACGCCGACGCCGACCCGGTCGCCGAACCGGACGCCGGGTCGCCGTCCGAGTCGACCTCCGGCACGACGTCCGGCACGAAGGAGAACGGCACCTCCGCCTGAGACCCGCAGCCACCCGACACCACAGCCCGCCTGACCGCGGGTCAGCAGAGCCCCGGAGCGCCAGCGTTCCGGGGCTTTCGTCGCCCTCTCGACGAAACCGCAGGTCAGCGAGGTAAGCCAGGGCTTGCTTGCTGGAAACCATTCGGCCATTCGGACTAACTTCAAGTGAGAACCGACTGGAGGCCGCAGAGATATGAGCGTGACTGTCACCGAACGCGCACCCGAGGAGTCCCCCCTGCCGCGGATTCCGGCCGAGGGCCACCACCGCGACGTCAACGGCGGCTGGCTGCGCCCGGCGGTCTTCGGCGCGATGGACGGACTGGTCTCCAACCTCGCGCTGATGACCGGCGTGGTCGGCGGCGCGGCGAGCAGCGGCACCGTGATCCTGACGGGTCTGGCAGGCCTGGCGGCCGGCGCCTGCTCGATGGCGGCGGGGGAGTACACCTCGGTCGCCTCGCAGCGCGAGCTGGTCGAGGCCGAGATCGAGGCCGAGCGGATCGAGCTGCCCCGCAACCCCAGCGGCGAGCTGGCGGAGCTCGCCGAGCTCTACGTCAGCCGGGGCGTGGAGCCGGCCCTGGCCCACGAGGTGGCCCGCCAGCTCTCCCGCGACCCGCTCCAGGCGCTGGAGATCCACGCCCGCGAGGAGCTCGGGATCGACCCGCACGACCTGCCCAGCCCGCTGGTCGCCGCCTTCTCCTCCTTCGGCTGCTTCGCGCTCGGCGCGCTGCTGCCGCTGCTGCCCTACCTGCTCGGAGCGACCTCGCTGCTGCCCGCGCTGCTGCTCGCGGTGCTCGGCCTCTTCCTGTGCGGCGCGGTGGTGGCCCGGGTGACGGCCCGCAGCTGGTGGTTCAGCGGCATGCGCCAGCTGGTGCTGGGCGGGGCCGCGGCCGGCGTGACCTACCTGCTGGGCTACCTGATCGGCGGCCACGTCGGCTGACCCGAGCAGCCCCGACCGCTCTGACCGCTCTGACCGCTCTGACCGCTCTGACCGCTCTGACCGCCGACCGCTGATCGCCGCACGCTGATCGCTGACCGCGTCCGGCCGCGTCCGGCCGGTCACCCCGCCCGTCCCCGGCCCGTCGCCCGGGGGCGGGCGGCGCTGTGTGGAACATCACTCGCCACTCCGCATAACCATGCACAAGCTTCGGCCGTTCGGGGGACCGGCCATCGGTCCGATGCCTGGAGGCGCCCCGCCGGCGTGCAATCGCAGGCAGCCCGGGTGAGCTCCGGCGACCTGGGGGTTTCGCCCCTGTTTCGGGCCCCTCGCCACAGGGCAGACTGAGGGGAGCGTGCGGACGGTCTCGCGTCCCGCCTCCCCGAAGTTACTGGTAGGTAACAGCCTCTGAGCTGGGGTTGTGTCCGCCATGTGGACGAAAGATTCCACTTCCCGGGATATCCGGCATCATGTAACCTGCACGAAATCGCAGAGGGCCAACGTCGTCCCTGTTGCACAAGCACCTTTTGCCAAGACGACGACGGGAGAGCCGATGCTGTCTGCATCCATGCACTCCGCCAACGAGCCCCAGGGCAGCGCCTCGCGTTCCCCCTATGCGCTCGTTCCGGATGCGCGACCTGCTGCTCAGGGCCTGTACGACCCGCGAAACGAGCACGACGCCTGCGGCGTCGGCTTCGTCGCCACGCTGACCGGCATCGCCGACCACACCATCGTCGAGCAGGCGCTCACCGTCCTGCGCAACCTGGAGCACCGCGGCGCCACCGGCGCCGAGCCGGACTCCGGTGACGGCGCGGGCATCCTGACCCAGATCCCGGACGCCTTCCTGCGCGCCAACACCGCCTTCGAGCTGCCGGCCGCCGGCAGCTACGCGGTCGGCATCGCCTTCCTCCCGGACGAGGACGCCGCCGACGCCGCCGCGGTCGCCGCCATCGAGGCCATCGCCGCCGACGAGGACGTGCGGGTGCTGGGCTGGCGCGAGGTCCCGACGGCTCCCGACCTGCTGGGCGCCACCGCCCGCTCGGTGATGCCGCGCTTCCGCCAGCTCTTCCTGGCCAAGGACGGCCTGACCGGCCTCGAGCTGGACCGCACCGCCTTCGTCGTGCGCAAGCGCGCCGAGCGCGAGGCCGGGGTGTACTTCCCCTCGCTCTCCGCCCGCACCATCATCTACAAGGGCATGCTCACCACCGGGCAGCTGGAGCCGTTCTTCCCCGACCTCTCGGACCGGCTCTACGCCTCCGCGATCGGCCTGATCCACTCCCGCTTCTCCACCAACACCTTCCCGAGCTGGCCGCTCGCCCACCCGTACCGGTTCGTCGCGCACAACGGTGAGATCAACACCGTCAAGGGCAACCGGAACTGGATGACGGCCCGCGAGTCGCAGCTGGTCACCGACGTGATCCCGGCCAACAAGAACGGCCAGGGGCTCAGCCGGATCTTCCCGATCTGCACCCCCGACCACTCCGACTCGGCCTCCTTCGACGAGGTCCTGGAGCTGCTCCACCTGGGCGGGCGCTCGCTGCCGCACTCGGTGCTGATGATGATCCCGGAGGCCTGGGAGAACCACGCCACCATGGAGCCGGCCCGGCGGGCCTTCTACCAGTACCACTCCAACCTGATGGAGCCCTGGGACGGCCCGGCCTGCGTCACCTTCACCGACGGCACCCAGATCGGCGCCGTGCTGGACCGCAACGGCCTGCGCCCGGCCCGCTACTGGATCACCGAGGACGGCCTGGTCGTGCTCTCCTCCGAGGTCGGCGTGCTCGACCTCGAGCAGGACAAGGTGGTCCGCAAGGGCCGCCTGCAGCCCGGCAAGATGTTCCTGATCGACACCGAGCAGCACCGGATCGTCGAGGACGAGGAGATCAAGTCGGCGCTGTCCGCCGAGCACCCCTACGCCGAGTGGCTGGAGGCCGGCCAGATCCAGCTCTCCAAGCTGCCCGAGCGCGAGCACATCGTGCACACCCACGCCTCGGTCACCCGTCGCCAGCAGACCTTCGGTTACACCGAGGAGGAGCTGCGCGTCATCATCGCCCCGATGGCCAGGACCGGTGGCGAGGCGCTCGGCTCGATGGGCACCGACTCGCCCATCGCCGCGCTCTCCGAGAAGCCCCGGCTGCTCTTCGACTACTTCGTGCAGCTCTTCGCGCAGGTCACCAACCCGCCGCTGGACGCCATCCGCGAGGAGCTCGTCACCTCGCTGCTCAGCAACCTGGGCCCCGAGGGCAACCTGCTGGCCGCCGAGTCGGCCGCCTGCCGCTCGGTCGGGATGCCGTTCCCGGTGATCGACAACGACGAGCTCGCCAAGCTGATCCACATCAACGCCGACGGCGACCAGCCCGGCCTCAAGGCCGTCACGCTCTCGGGCCTCTACCGGGTCTCCGGCGGCGGCGAGGCGCTCGCCGCCCGGCTGTCGGCCATCGCCGCCGAGGCGGACGCCGCGATCGCGGACGGCGCGCGGATCATCGTGCTCTCCGACCGCCACTCGGACGCCGAGCACGCCCCGATCCCCTCGCTGCTGCTCACCTCCGCGGTGCACCACCACCTGATCCGCACCAAGCAGCGCACCAAGGTCTCGCTGCTGGTCGAGGCCGGTGACGTGCGCGAGGTCCACCACGTGGCCCTGCTGATCGGCTACGGCGCCGGCGCGGTCAACCCGTACCTGGCCATGGAGACGGTCGAGGACCTGGTCGCCCAGGGTGTCTTCATCGAGGGCATCGAGGCCGACAAGGCGATCCGCAACCTGATCAAGGCGCTCGGCAAGGGCGTGCTCAAGGTGATGTCCAAGATGGGCATCTCCACCGTCGCCTCCTACCGCGGCGCGCAGGTCTTCGAGGCCATCGGCCTCTCCCAGGAGACCGTGGACACCTACTTCGCCGGCACCACCAGCAAGCTCGGTGGCATCGGCCTGGAGGAGGTCGCCAAGGAGACCGCGGCCCGGCACGCCAAGGCCTACCCGGCCTCCGGCATCGCCGCCGCGCACCGCGCGCTGGAGATCGGCGGCGAGTACCAGTGGCGCCGCGAGGGCGAGCCGCACCTGTTCGACCCGGACACCGTCTTCCGGCTGCAGCACTCCACCCGCAGCCGCCGCTACGACATCTTCAAGCAGTACACCGAGCGGGTGAACGAGCAGTCGCAGCGCCTGATGACGCTGCGCGGCCTCTTCCAGCTCGACGCCCAGGGCCGCACCCCGATCTCCGTCGACGAGGTCGAGCCGGTCTCCGAGATCGTCAAGCGCTTCTCCACCGGCGCGATGTCCTACGGCTCGATCTCGATGGAGGCGCACGAGACGCTCGCCATCGCGATGAACCGCCTGGGCGGCAAGTCCAACACCGGGGAGGGCGGCGAGGACCCCGAGCGCCTCTACGACCCGCAGCGCCGCTCGGCGATCAAGCAGGTCGCCTCCGGCCGCTTCGGCGTCACCAGCGAGTACCTGGTCAACGCCGACGACATCCAGATCAAGATGGCCCAGGGCGCCAAGCCCGGCGAGGGCGGCCAGCTGCCCGGCCACAAGGTCTACCCGTGGGTGGCCAAGACCCGGCACTCCACCCCGGGCGTGGGCCTCATCTCCCCGCCGCCGCACCACGACATCTACTCCATCGAGGACCTCGCCCAGCTGATCCACGACCTCAAGAACGCCAACCCGGCGGCCCGCATCCACGTGAAGCTGGTCTCCGAGGTCGGCGTGGGCACGGTCGCGGCCGGCGTCTCCAAGGCGCACGCGGACGTCGTCCTGGTCTCCGGTCACGACGGCGGCACCGGCGCCTCGCCGCTCACCTCGCTCAAGCACGCCGGCGGCCCCTGGGAGCTGGGCCTGGCCGAGACGCAGCAGACCCTGCTGCTCAACGGCCTGCGCGACCGGATCGTGGTGCAGACCGACGGCCAGCTCAAGACCGGCCGCGACGTGGTCATCGCCGCGCTGCTCGGCGCCGAGGAGTTCGGCTTCGCGACCGCCCCGCTGGTGGTCTCGGGCTGCATCATGATGCGCGTGTGCCACCTGGACACCTGCCCGGTCGGCGTCGCCACCCAGAACCCGGTGCTGCGCGAACGCTTCTCCGGCAAGCCCGAGTTCGTGGTCAACTTCTTCGAGTTCATCGCCGAGGAGGTCCGCGAGATCCTCGCCGAGCTCGGCTTCCGCTCGATCGAGGAGGCCGTCGGCCGCGCCCACCACATCGACGCGACCGCCGCCGTCGACCACTGGAAGGCCGCCGGGCTAGACCTGGCCCCGCTGCTGCACGTGCCCGAGCTGCCCGAGGGCGCCGCCCTGCACTGCACCACCGTGCAGGACCACGCGCTCGACAAGGCGCTCGACAACCAGCTGATCGAGCTGAGCCAGGACGCCCTGGAGCGCGGCGACGCGGTCCGCATCCAGCTGCCGATCCGCAACGTCAACCGCACGGTGGGCACCATGCTCGGCCACCAGGTGACCAGCCGCTACCGCGGTGAGGGCCTGCCCGAGGGCACCATCGACGTGACCTTCACCGGCTCGGCCGGCCAGTCCTTCGGCGCCTTCGTGCCGCGCGGCATCACGCTGCGCCTGGAGGGCGACGCCAACGACTACGTCGGCAAGGGCCTGTCGGGCGGCGTGATCGTGGTCCGCCCCGCGCGGGACGCGGCCGCCATCGGCGCCGACGCGCAGGCGCACGTGATCGCCGGCAACACCATCGGCTACGGTGCCACCAGCGGCCGGATCCACCTGCGCGGCAAGGCCGGCGAGCGGTTCGCGGTCCGCAACTCCGGTGCCACCCTGGTGGTGGAGGGCGTGGGCGACCACGGCCTGGAGTACATGACCGGCGGCCGGGTCCTGGTGCTCGGCGAGACCGGCCGCAACCTGGCCGCGGGCATGTCCGGCGGCATCGCGTACGTCCTCGACCTGCGCCCGGCCAATGTCAACGGCGGTATGGTCGGCATCGAGGCCCCGGACGCGAACGACCGCGAATGGCTGCGCGAGACCGTGCAGCAGCACTACGAGGAGACCGGCAGCACCGTCGCCGCCGAGCTCCTGGCGGACTGGGGCAGCGGGGTCTCCCGCTTCTCCAAGATCATGCCGACCGACTACAAGGCTGTGCTCGCCGCCAAGGACGCCGCTGAGCGCGATGGACTCTCCGAGTCCGAGACCACTCGCAAGATGATGGAGGCGGCACATGGCTGACCCCAAGGGCTTCCTGACCACGGCCAAGCAGCTCGCCGAGCGCCGTCCGGTGGACGTGCGGCTGCGGGACTGGAACGAGGTCTACGTCGAGCGCAGCCTGCTGCCGATCATCACCAAGCAGGCCGGCCGATGCATGGACTGCGGCATCCCGTTCTGCCACAACGGCTGCCCGCTGGGGAACCTGATCCCCGAGTGGAACGACCTCGCCTACCGGGACGACTGGACCGGCGCGATCGAGCGGCTGCACGCGACCAACAACTTCCCGGAGTTCACCGGGCGGCTCTGCCCGGCGCCCTGCGAGTCGGCCTGCGTGCTGGGGATCAACCAGGACGCGGTGACCATCAAGAACGTCGAGGTCACCATCATCGACAAGGCCTGGGACCGCGGCGGCGTCGCCGCCCAGGCGCCCGAGCGGCTGTCGGGCAAGACGGTCGCCGTGGTCGGCTCCGGGCCGGCCGGCCTGGCCGTCGCCCAGCAGCTCACCCGGGCCGGGCACACCGTGGTGGTGTACGAGCGCGCCGACCGGATCGGCGGCCTGCTGCGCTACGGCATCCCCGAGTTCAAGATGGAGAAGCGCCACATCAACCGCCGCATCGAGCAGATGCGCGCGGAGGGCACCCGGTTCCGCACCGGCGTGCACGTCGGCGAGGACATCACCGGCCAGCAGCTGCGCGAGCGCTTCGACGCCGTCGTGGTCGCCGCCGGTGCCACCACCGCCCGCGACCTGCCGGTGCCCGGACGCGAACTGGGCGGCATCCACCAGGCGATGGAGTACCTGCCGCTGGCCAACAAGGTCCAGGAGGGCGACTTCGTCGAGGCGCCGATCAGCGCCAAGGGCAAGCACGTCATCGTGATCGGCGGCGGTGACACCGGTGCCGACTGCCTGGGCACCGCGCTGCGCCAGGGGGCGGCCTCGGTCACCCAGCTGGAGATCATGCCGCGCCCCGGCGACGAGCGCCCCGGCCACCAGCCCTGGCCGACGATGCCGATGACCTACAAGGTGACCTCCGCGCACGAGGAGGGCGGCGAGCGGGTCTACGCCGTCAACACCACCCACTTCACCGGGGACGAGGACGGGAACGTCGCCGAACTCCACCTGGTCGAGGTGGAGTTCAAGGACGGACGGTTCGAGCCGGTGCCCGGCACCGAGCGCGCGATCCCGGCCCAGCTGGTCACCCTGGCGATGGGCTTCACCGGCACCGACGTGACCAACGGCCTCGTCGAGCAGCTCGGCGTGGAGCTCGACGCGCGCGGCAACGTGGCGCGCGACGACCGCTTCGCCACCAACGCGGACGGCGTGTACGTCTGCGGGGACGCCGGGCGCGGCCAGTCGCTGATCGTCTGGGCGATCGCCGAGGGCCGCTCGGCCGCCGCCGCCGTGGACCGCTACCTGGGCGGCAAGACCGCGCTGCCCGCACCGATCCGCCCCACCGACCGCCCGCTGGTGGTCTGACCCCCCGACCGCTCCACCCGCACCACCACCCTCCCGCACACCGCTTGCTTCGGCAGGCTGCACCAAACCGTTGAACCGTCAGTGCCGCCGGTCCCAACGGAGCGTCAGAACGGCGCCTGCCCCCTCCCCGACCAAGCTGGGGGCAGGTGCCGTTGTCGTGCCCCCTGCTTTCTGCCGCCCGCAGGCGAGCGGGCGGGGGTCGTCAGGTGGCGGTCAGGCTGTTTCCCGGGGAGCGAGGCGGTCGGCGACGAGCTTGGCCGTCTTCTCTCCCGCCCGCTGCTTGATGAGCCCCTCCTTGGCCGCGCCACGCACGGTCGCAGCGGTGCGCCGCGGCCCCTGGTCGGTCAGGCTGACGGTGATCACGACCGGGTTCATGTTCCCGAATCCGCCCCCGACGACCGCTCGCACGGCTCGTGCCCGCGCGGGCCCGGTGTCCGCCGCGCCCAGCAGCTGCCCCGCCCCGGCCAGGACGGTGGCGACGTGGTCGGCGGCGGCCTCCAGCGGCATGGCGAGCGTCAGCTCGATCTCGTGGACGTTCTTCCGCAGGAGCCTGGCCGCGAACGTCGCCCCTCGCCGGCCGCCGCCGCGACTGCCGCCGATCCCACCGCCGATCGCCCCCAGATCGCCCATCGCCGCCGCCAGGATCCGGTCCTCGTCATCGAACATGGCGGCAGCGTACTGTGCGGCCCTGACGCCGCCGTCGGCCGGCCGGGCTCAGCTGTCCGGGGAGACCAGGGCCTGGGCAAGGGTGGTGCGCAGGTAGAGGACGGTGCGGCCGGTGCGGTGGCGGGTGACCAGGCCGGCGGCGTGCAGGACGGCCAGGTGGTGGGCCACGTTGGGGGCCGACTGGCCGGTGCGCAGGGCGAGTTCGGTGGTGGAGGCGGGGGCGCCCAGCTCGGTCAGGACCTGCGCGCGACCGCGTCCCAGCAGGTCGGCCAGGGCCTGCGGGGGTGCCTGGCCACCGCGCTCCCAGAGGGTGGCGATGCCGCGCGGCGGATAGACCAGCCCCGGCTGCAGGGAGCGGTCGGCGACCTCGAAGACCGCGCCCGGCCAGATGAAGACCGAGGGGACCAGGACCAGCCCGCTGCCCGCCTCCAGGCTGTGTTCCTCGGCGAGCCGGCGCTGGGCGATCCGCAGCCGGTCGGCCTGCCAGCTCACCTTGGGGTGCAGGTCCTCGAAGAGCGCGCCCGGGCCGCCGGCCGCCATCCGCCGGGCCCGGTGCAGGATCTCGCCCTCCAGCAGGTGCTCGATCCGCGGCCAGTGCGGCTCCACGGCGGCCGTCCAGAACGCCCGCAGCTCCCCGGCCAGCCGGGCCAGCCCGCCCGGCGGGTCGGCGTACAGCTCGGCCACCAGCGGCGGCAGCGGGCCCGGCAGCCGGTCCAGCTGGGCGCGCACCACGGCGGGCGCGGCGCCGCTCACCTGGGCGAGCTCCTCCTCGAAGCCGCGGGCGGTGGCGGCGGGCACCGGGGTGACGAAGTCCGGCAGGTACCAGGCCGGCATCGGGACCAGCTGGGAGAGCAGCTCGTAGCGCACCCCGTCGGCGGCCAGCCGCCGCCGGGTGGCGCTCACCCAGGGCAGGTGGACGGCCCGGGCGCCGGCGTCCTTGAGGACCTGGACGCCGGCCACCACCTCGCGCAGCCGGGAGCAGGCGAAGCGGGTGGCGGCGACGTCCTGGGCGGAGAAGCGGACGCTGATCACGGGACGGTCCCTGGTGTCGACGGGGGCGAGGCTTCGGAGGGCGGTGAGGATTCGATCAGGACGAAATCTCTGGGCACCGGTGATCATGCCCCACAGGCTCGTCCCATGACCAGGACCCTCACCCCCGCCCCAGCCGCCCCACCCGCCGGCACGGTCGCCGAGCGCCTGGGCCTGCCCCGGACCGCCGGCCGGCGCCCGCTGATCGGCTCGCACCTGGTCGACAGCCTGGGCACCGGGCTGGTGCTCACCTTCGTGGTCGTCTACTTCGTGCGCAGCACCGCGCTGCCCGTCGCCGAGGTCGGCGCCTCGATCACGCTCGCCCGGCTGCTCGCGCTGCCCACCGCGATCGTCACCGGCCGGCTGATCGACCGCTTCGGCGCCCGGGCCACCGCCGCCGCCGGCAACGCCGTCTCCGCGCTCGCCTACGCCGGCTTCCTGGCCACCCACCAGGCCTGGCAGATCGTGCTGGTGAGCTGGCTGGCCCAGGTCGGGGCGGTGATGTACTGGACCTCCAGCACCGGCCTGGTGGTGCTCGCCGCGGGGGAGGGGGAGCGCACCCGCTGGTTCGCCCTGGTGCAGACGCTGCGCAACACGGGCCTGGGGATCGGCGCCGCGCTCGGCTCGCTGGTGCTCGGCGCGGGCGGCACCGGCGGGCTGCGGCTGCTGGTCGTGCTGAACGCCGTCAGCTACCTGGTCGCCACCGTCCTGCTCGCCCTGTGGCGCCCGGCGGCGGGGGCAGCGGCGGCGGCCGGGGCGCAGGCAGCGGCGCAGGCCGGGGCCGGGAGCGCGACAGCGGCCGGCCCGACCCCGACGCCGTCCGCGGGCGGCTACCGCACGGTGCTGCGCGACGGCCGCTACCTGCTGCTGGTCGGCATCAACCTCAGCAACGTCTTCGGTTCGATGATCACCAGCATGCTGCTGGCCGTCTACCTGGTGCAGTCCCTGCACCGCCCGGCCTGGCTGGCCGGCTCGCTGCTGATGATGAACGGCGTGCAGGTCGTGCTCACCCAGGCCCCGGTGGCCCGCCGGCTGGAGCACCTGCGCCCCACCCGGGTGCTCGCCGCCGCGTTCCTGCTCAACGCCCTCGCCTTCGCCCTCTACGCCGCGCTCGCCGCCGCCCCCGGGGTGCTGGTGGTGGCCGGCCTGTACGCGGCGACCTTCCTCTACACGGTGGCCGAGACGGTGGGCACCCCGTTCTCCGAGGAGCTCAGCGTCAGCCTGGCCCGGCCCGACCTGCGCGGGCGCTACCTGGGCGTCTACCAGCTCTCCTGGAACACCGGGCAGGCGCTCGCCCCCGGCCTGCTCACGCTGCTGCTGGACCGCGGCGCGCTCTGGCCCTGGCTCTTCCTGACGCTCCTCGCGCTGGCCGCCGTCCCGGCCCTGCTGCTGCTCGAACGCCTCGGTGGGCGCCCGCCGTTGGCGCGCTGAGCGCGGGCGCGGCGGTGCGGGACGCGGGCCGGCGCCCGGTGCCGCCGGGCCTCCCGGCGAACTCACAGCTTGCCTGCCGGTGCTTGTGACAGTGCGACATGGCAGACTGCGCCCGTGGCGGCGCCAGGGGAGGAAGCGCGATGAGCGGCATGGGGCAGACCGGGAGCGGGGTGACGGTGCGCCGGCTGCTGCTGGGGTCCCAGTTGCGCCGGCTGCGCGAGGCCAGGGGCGTCACCCGGGAGGACGCCGGGTACGAGATCAGGGCCTCCGAGTCGAAGATCGGCCGGATGGAGCTGGGCCGGGTCAGCTTCAAGGAGCGTGACGTCGCCGACCTGCTGACCCTGTACGGCGTGGCCGACGAACGGCACCGCGGCGAACTGCTCGGCATGGTCCGCACCGCCAACGCCCAGCCCTGGTGGCACCAGTACGCCGACGTGGTGCCCGGCTGGTTCCAGACCTACCTCGGCTTCGAGGAGGCGGCCGGCACCATCGCCTCCTACGAGGTCCAGCACGTGCCCGGCCTGCTGCAGACCGAGAGCTACGCCCGCGCGGTGATCCGGCTCGGCTTCCGCACCGCGCCCGAGGCCGAGATCGAGCGCCGGGTCGAGGTGCGGATGCGCCGCCAGCGGCTGCTCGCCGGCCCGGACGCGCCCCGGCTGCTGACCGTCGTGGACGAGGCCGCGCTGCGCCGCCCGTGCGGCGGACCCGAGGTGATGCGCGGTCAGCTCGCCCGCCTGCTCGAGCTGGCCGAGCAGCCCTGGCTGGAGCTCCAGGTGATGCCGCTGGGCTTCGACGGGCTCTCCGCGGAGAGCGGCGCCTTCTCGCTGCTGGGCTTCCCCGAACCGGACCTGCCGGACGTGGTCTACCTCGAACAGTTCACCACCGCGCTCTACCTGGACCGCCCGCGCGAGGTCGCCGAGTACAGCGCCACCCTGGACCGGCTGCGGGCCGACAGCCTCAGCCCGGCGCGAAGCTTGGAGCTTCTGGGGAGTCTGCTCCAAGAAGCCTGAGAGATCAGTACGATGATCCCCAGTCAGCTCGAAGGGGAATCAGGTGTCCTACTTTTCCGATCTCGCGCTCCAGTACATCGACGGTGAGTGGCGCCCGGGCAGCGGGTCCTGGGACATCGTGGACATCAACCCCTACAACGGCGAGAAGCTCGCCTCGATCACCGTGGCCACCGTCGCGGAGGTCGACCAGGCGTACCGGGCGGCCGAGCGCGCCCAGCGCGCCTGGGCGCGGACCAACCCCTACGCCCGCCGGCTGGTCTTCGAGCGCGCGCTGCGGATCATCGAGGAGCGCGAGCGGGAGATCACCGAGACCATCATCGCCGAACTCGGTGGCACCCACCTGAAGGCCGGCTTCGAGCTCGCCCTGTCCAAGGACATGCTGCGCGAGGCGATGCAGGTGGCGCTGCGCCCCGAGGGGCGGATCCTGCCCTCGCCGGTCGACGGCAAGGAGAACCGCCTCTACCGGCTGCCGGTCGGCGTGGTCGGGGTGATCAGCCCCTTCAACTTCCCGCTCTTCCTGTCGCTGAAGGCGGTCGCCCCGGCGCTCTCGCTGGGCAACGCGGTCGTGCTCAAGCCGCACCAGGACGCCCCGATCACCGGTGGCACCCTGATCGCGAAGATCTTCGAGGAGGCCGGGCTGCCGGCCGGCCTGCTGAACGTGGTGGTCACCGACATCGCCGAGATCGGCGACGCGCTGCTGGAGCACCCGGTCCCCAAGGCGATCTCCTTCACCGGCTCGGACCGGGTCGGCCGGCACGTGGCCACCGTGGCCGCCTCGCACTTCAAGCGCTCGGTGCTGGAGCTCGGGGGCAACAGCGCGCTGATCGTGCTGGACGACGCCGACCTGGACTACGCGGTGGACGCCGCCGTCTTCAGCCGCTTCGCGCACCAGGGCCAGGTCTGCATGGCCGCCAACCGGGTGCTGGTGGACCGCAGCGTGCTGGCCGCCTTCACCGAGAAGTTCGTCGCCAAGACCGCCTCGCTCAAGGTCGGCGACCCGGCCGACCCCGGCACCCAGATCGGCCCGCTGATCAACACCACCCAGGCCGACGCGCTCACCGCGCAGGTCGACCAGGCGGTCGCCGAGGGCGCGAGGGTGCTGCTGCGCGGAGCGACGGTGGGCACCCTGATGGACCCCGTGGTGCTGACCGACCTGGCCCCCGGCGCGGCCATCGCGCGCCGCGAGCTGTTCGGCCCGGTCGTCCTGCTGATCCCCTTCGACGGCGAGGAGGAGGCGGTGGCGATCGCCAACGACACGCCGTTCGGCCTCAGCGGCGCCGTGCACACCGGGGACATCGAGCGCGGGGTGCGGCTGGCCCAGCGGATCGAGACCGGGATGATCCACGTCAACGACGGCACCATCCACGACGAGCCGATCGTCCCGTTCGGTGGCGAGAAGAACTCCGGGGTGGGGCGGCTCAACGGCGAGTCCACGGTGGACGCCTTCACCACGGTCAAGTGGATCTCGATCCAGCACGGGCGCAGCCGCTTCCCGTTCTGATCCCCGGTGTCGGGGCCCCGGGACCCGGGGCCCGGGTGGGCCCTTCGGGTGAAATGCGGCGGACCTGGACATACCATCGCAGAGGGGCGTCGATGGGAGGCCAGGGATGACCAAGCGACCGACCGGAAAACCGAGTGCGAAGCTGCGCCGGGGCACCCAGGAACTGCTGGAACGACGGGGCATGGCCGCCGGGGTCGGTGGCAGGCCGCGGGCCTTCGGGCCGGTCCTGCACACCGCCACCAAGGGCGGCACGGGCGTCGCCACCCACGGCACGTACGCGGCGCTGACCGGCATGGACACCTTCAGCCACGGCGGCCGGCGGCTGCCGGAGGAACGGGCGCTCACCGGCGCGCTCCCCGCGCACACCGAGCTCAAGGGGCACCGCCACCGCGGCGCCGAGCAGCACTCCAAGCACTAGGGCCCGAGGACTGGCCGGGAAGAGCGCCAGTCGACCGAGGGGCCCCCGTACCGGCTGTCGCCGGCGCGGGGGCCCCTCGGGTCGTGGTGGTGCGGTGGGACGCGGGGCGCGGCGGCCTAGAAGACCGGGACGCCCGCGCGCACCAGGCGCCAGCCGACCGTGGCGAAGTCCGCCGGGTCGATGACGCCCTTGGCCTTCACCCAGGCGATCATGGTGTTGCGGATCTCGTCCGAGCTGGTCCACACCTGCTGGGCCGCCGCCACGTGCGGGAAGTTGCCGCCGCCGTTGGCACGGTAGTTGTTCACCGCCAGCACGAACTGCGCGGCCGGGTCGACCGGCTTGCCCGCGTAGGACAGGTTGACGATCCGCGAACCGACCGGCTGCGAGATGTCGATGTCGTACGAGACGCCGTACACCGAGTCGTAGTTGTAGTCCGGGGTGTTCTGCTGGTTGGTCAGCGTGGCCTTGTCCACCGGGGCGCCCGGGGCCAGCTGGGCGAAGTACTTCGCGGAGTACTCCAGGTAGTCCTTGATCTGGGCACCCGTCATCAGACGGGCCTCCAGGGTGTTCTCGTAGATGTACAGGCCCGCCGCGTCCCGCAGCTTGACCGTGCCGGCCGGGATGTCGGCGGTGCGGTTGAACGGCGCGGCCTGCGCCAGCACCGGCAGGGTGGCGTAGCTGGTGGAGGCCAGCGCGGCCTTCACGGTGTCCTGCTGCACCTTGCCGATCAGGTCGATGATCGGCACGTCCTGGTAGGGCGCGAGCGCGATCGACAGGTCGGTCTTGCTGGTGCCGATCACCTGGTTCACGTAGGTGACGACGGTGTCGTGCTGGGCCTTGATCAGCTTGACGATCTCCGGGTCCTCGTCGACCGTGTTGGTGTTCAGCACCCGGGCGCTGAGCGAGGTGACCGACCAGGCACCGTTGTCGAGCGTCACCTCGAAGTCGAAGCAGCTCAGCCGCTCGCCCCAGCAGAGCGGCTCGGAGAGCACCACGGTCTTGCCGGTGGTCTTGTTGACCACCAGGCGCTGGGCCACCTCCTTGTGGGTGTGGCCCACCAGCACCGCGTCGATCCCGGGGACCTGGGCGGCCATGTCACCGGAGGCGTCCTCCGGGAAGGGGAGCTGGTCGCCGTAGGAGGACGGCTCGTCGATGCCCGAGTGCGCCGCCACCACGATGACGTCCGCGCCGGCCGCCTTCAGCTTCGGCACGTAGATCTTCGCGGCCTCCACGATGCCGTTGAAGGTCATCTTGCCGGCCACGTTGGCCTTGTCCCAGATCGCGATGCCCGGGTTGGTCAGGCCCAGGATGCCGACCTTGAGCGGGCGGTCGCCGCCCAGGTGCAGGGTCTTGATGACGTAGGGCGGGAAGGCCGGCTTCTCGTTCTTGGCGTACAGCGCGTTGGCGCCCAGCAGCGGGAAGTCCAGCTGCTCCTCGAAGGCGCGCACGGTCTCGATGCCGTAGTTGAACTCGTGGTTGCCCAGCGCCGCCGCGTCGTAGCCCATGTTGTTCATGGCGGTCGCCATCGGGTGCTCGGGGACCTCGTCCGCGTCGCTGGCGATCGGGTCGACCCGGGCGTAGTAGTAGCTCAGCTGAGTGCCCTGGATGATGTCGCCGGCGTCGATGAGCAGGGTGCGGTCCCAGCCCTTGTCGTCGCGGACCTGGTTCACCAGGGTGGAGACCTTCGCCAGGCCGACCGCGTTCTTCTGCGCGTCCTTGTAGACCGCGTCGGTGAAGTAGTCCCAGTTGACCGCGTGCCCGTGCAGGTCGGTGGTGCCCATGACGGTGAAGTGCGCGGTGTGCGGCTTGCGCTTGCGGCTGTCCGGCTCGGCGGCCTGGGCAGCCGCGGGGTCGGCGGCGGCCACCGACAGGCCTCCCACCATGGCGGCGCCGGCCGCGGTCACGGCGGACCGCGTGACGAAGTCGCGACGGTTCAGGGGCATGAGGTCACTCCAGGACTCTTCGACGGAAGCGGGCACACGTCTCTGACGCGCCGCCAGCAGGTGACGCGCGTAGAGGAACGCGCGTAGAAGTCTGCCCTCCCGAGGCGCCCACGACCAGCCCCTGGACGTTACCGCCAGGTGAGGAGTTGGGGACCGCGGCGTGACGCGGTGCCCGTGCCGGGGCCTCAGAGCGGCGGGAGGTCCCCCAGCAGGCGCCCCGCCAGCGCGGCGAACTCGGCGGCCGGCTCCTCGCCCTGCGGCTCCAGGCGCCACCAGGACCGGGCCCGCTCGTAGCGGTCCAGCGCGCCCGGCAGCGACTCGCGCACCACCGGGCCCAGCGCCACCGCGGTGGCGGCACTGAGCCGGTCCGCCACCGCCGCCACCAGCTGGCGCGCGGCGCCCGCCTGCGGCTCCGGCCAGCCCGCCCGCGCCACCCGCTCGCGCTGCGCCGCCAGTTCGCGGCGCAGCTGGGCCGCCAGCTCGGCCGGGGGCAGGGTGGGCGGCAGGGTCGGCGTCGGGACGGGTGGTCGCTCCCGGATCTCGCCCCCGGCCGTGCCTTCGCAGGTGACCTCGCCCTCGCCCGGCCCCGAGCTCGGCCCCGAGCTCGGCCCCGAGCCCGACCCTTGGGCTCCCGGGAAGGTCAGCCCCAGCACCGCCCCCGCCGCGTACAGCCCGCCGGAGACCGCCGCCGTCCACGGCCCGATCCCCTCCGCCACCCCCAGCCCGACCCCGGCCAGCGCCGCCGCGCTGCCCAGGAAGTGCGCCCGGGAGCCGAACCAGGCCGGTGGCCGCGGCCTACTGGTAGCCACGGATGTCCTCGAAGACGCCGTCCAGCGAGCCCGACATCCCGTCGAACAGCTTGCCGCCGGTGGTGTCCGCGATGCCCTGCAACTGCTGCTTGGCCGCGTCCCCGAAGAGGATCGGGAAGACCGGCACCGCCTGGCCGGCCGGCGGCAGCGCCTGGTAGAACTTCGCGAAGTCGCCCGCCGAGGCGCCCTCGTTGCTCTCCCCGTCGGTCATCAGCACGATCGAGGTGAAGCGGTCGTCACCGGCGGCCGCCTGCTGCTTGGCCACCAGCTTGTACGCCTCCTCCAGCGAGCTGTAGATCGCCGTGCCGCCGTCCGCCGACAGGCTCTGCACGTCGGCGTTGATCGCCGCGAGTTCGGGCTGCGGCTCCTTCTGCGGCACCTGGTGGGTCTTCTCCCACTTGACCGAGTCGGCGAAGGAGAGCAGCGTCACCTCCTCGCGGTCGCGGAACCGCTGCTCGCCGCGCGGGTCGTTGGAGCCCGTCAACTGCCCCAGCGCCTGCTTCAGTTTGGCCAGCCGGTCGCCCTCCATCGAGCCGGAGGTGTCCAGCACGTAGACCGTCCGCGAGGGCCGGCGCAGCTGGTTCTGGTAGGTCGCGAGCAGCGCGTCCGCGACCGCCCGGCTGCCGGGGAAGGGCAGTTCGGCGCGCGGGTCGCCCGGCAGCCCCGCGCCGGGTCCCACGCCCGGACCGATCGGCCGGCGCGCGGTGACGTCCGAGATCTTGCGCTGCACGTCGTCGCGGAGCAGGTAGGCGGTCAGCCGCTGGAAGGCGTCGCGGGCCGCGGCGGAGGAGGAGTTGAGCAGCGTCAGCGGGTAGTTGGCCGACACCACGCCGTCCAGCGGGCGGATCACGGTCAGCTGCGCGCCCGCGGGCAGCGTCCGGTTGAGCTCCATCAGCACCGACTCGTAGTTCACCAGCGCGCCCACCGAGGTGCCCGAGCCGCCCTGCGCGGAGCGCTGGTAGGCCTGCGCCAGCCAGCCCGAGGAGCCGGAGGTGAGCTTCTGGCCGGTGAAGAAGCGCTGCAGGTCGGGGGAGGCCTTGGTGATGTCGTCCTGGGTGAGGGCCGAGTTCGCCGCCGAGAACGCCGAGGCCAGCCCGACCAGCGCGGAGAAGCCGGAGTTGGAGCGCGAGGGGTCGGACATCCCGAAGGTGAGCTTCTCGGCCGCCACCGCCTGGCCGATCTGCGCCCAGGTGACCTTCGCCGGGTCCCAGCCCAGCGAGCTGAGCAGCGAGGTGCGCACGCCGATCGCCACCGGGGAGACCATCGTGGGGGTCTCCGAGAGCAGCTTGCCGGCGCCGGTCGGATCCAGCCGCAGGTAGTGGTTGGACGGGAACCAGAGCGCGTCGTAGGCCCCGTCGGCCCGGCCGGCGGCGACCGCGTCGGCGCCGTCCAGGGTGCCGGTGTAGGTGAACTGGACGCCCACCCCGGTCGCCTTCAGGGCGTCGTCGAGGATCGGCGTCATGTCCTGCAGTTCGCTGCCCCCCAGCACCTTGAGGGTCACGCTCGCGCCGACCGGGGCCGGGCCGTTCGAGCCGGTGACGCCGCTGGGCAGGGGGTCGGTGGGCCCCGGCCCGCTGGAGGTGCAGCCGGTCACCGCGGTCAGCAGCAGGGCCAGCGCGCCGAGCGCGGTCCGGCGGGTCAGGTGTGCGCGCATCAGTTGCTTCCCTTGGCTGCGTTGACCAGTTTCTGCAGGTTGTCGGTGGACGGCGGGGCCACCTGGAACGAGCCGATCCGGGTGACGTCCGCGGCGAATCCGGTGCCCCGCTCGCCCAGGGCCTGCACCATCGCCTGCGGGTCGCCGGAGGGCCGGAAGCCGAACCTGGCCGCCAGCTGCCGCAGGACGGGGTCGTTCTGCATCGCGGCGGCGAAGGGCTCGGCGTTCTTCGTCAACTCGACCACCGTGTGGTCACTCTGGATCGTGGTGTCGGGATAGAGCACGACGGTGTCCTGGGGCAGCTTGCCGGCGCGGGCCAGTCCGGCGGCCTCCGACTCGTAGGTCCAGATCAGCGGCCTGCCGACGCCGGACAGGAAGTCCCGGAAGAGTTCGTCACTACTGGCCAGCAGGGCGCCCTGGCTCTGCACCAGTTGCTTCAGAAGCGGTCCGACCCTGTCGATTCCGCTCTGGTCGGTGACCACCTGCTGGCCGTTCGCCAGGTAGGACATCACGGCCAGGTAGAGCGCGGCCGAGGAGGAGCTCGCCGGGTCGGTGGTGGAGATCAGCAGCTGGCCGCGCAGGTCCTTGCGGGTGCCCTGCGGATCGACCGCGCCCCAGGTCAGGTTGGCCGCCACGGCCTGCCGGTAGGCGTCCATGTCCAGCAGCTCGGCGCCGTCCTGACCGCTCTTCAGCAGTGGCGGCACCTTGCCCATCGGCCCGGCGACGCCGTTCCAGCTGTCCCGCAGCAGCAGGTCGACCGTGCTGCGGTTGGCGATCACCACCAGCGGCGAGTAGAACGGGCGCACCGGCACGCTGTTCAGGTCCTTGAGCGAGGACGTCGCGGTCGAGCTCGCCGGGAAGGCGAAGTCGTACGCGGTCGGCTTCGCGGCGACCTGCTGGGCCATCTGCCAGGAACCGGAGCTGGTCACATGGACGTCCAACTTGTCGTTGCGCAGCGCCTGCTGGACCTCGGGACTGTTGAAGAACTCGGTCTTCTCGGAGCCGATCAGCCCGGACACCCGGGTCAGTGCGGGTCCGGGCGAGTGCGGCCATCTGACCGCGATCACCACCCCCACGGCGGCCACCAGGACCACGGAAACGACCACTCCCAGTACACGCCGCACGGCGCACCCTCCCCCTAGGCCGGGATCCCCCGGACCCAGAGCCTCCCGCCACGGCCGGAGCGCCGACTGTCCGGGCAGTGAAGCGGGGGTGAACAAGCCTTCACGGATCAGCAACGGCCTCCCGTCGTCCGGTCAACTGTTCTTTCGTGCAACGGATGTCACGAGTCGTCAGAGAGTTCAGCCAAGCTTCCGACAGTGGTCATGCGACGGTCCGCCGGAACGTCGTTGTTACGCACCGGTAATGCATACGCTCGGAGCTATGCGCCGAGCAAAAATCGTCTGTACTCTCGGGCCCGCCACGGACTCGTACGACCAGATCAAGACCCTGGTCGACGCCGGGATGGACATCGCCCGCTTCAACCTGAGCCACGGCTCCCACGCCGAGCACGAGGAACGGTATCGCCGGGTCCGCAAGGCCGCCGACGAGACCGGCCGCAGTGTCGGCGTCCTGGTCGATCTTCAAGGTCCGAAGATCCGACTCGACACCTTCGCCGAGGGGCCGGTACTCCTCGAACGCGGCGACGAGTTCACCATCACGGTGGAGGACGTCCCCGGGGACAAGGAGATCTGCGGCACCACCTACAAGGGCCTGGCCGGCGACGTGTCGCGCGGCGAGCGGATCCTGATCGACGACGGTCGGGTCTGCCTGGAGGTCACCCACGTCGAGGGACCGCGGGTCCACTGCATCGTCATCGAAGGGGGCCTGGTCTCCGACCACAAGGGCCTCAACCTGCCCGGAGTCGCCGTCTCCGTGCCCGCGCTCAGCGACAAGGACGTCGCCGACCTGCGCTGGGCCCTGCGGATCGGCGCCGACCTGATCGCCCTCTCCTTCGTCCGCAGCGGCAAGGACATCGAGGACGTGCACACCGTGATGCGCGAGGAGGGCCGCTTCCTGCCCGTCATCGCCAAGGTGGAGAAGCCGCAGGCGGTGGAGAGCCTGGAGTCCATCGTCGACGCCTTCGACGGCATCATGGTCGCCCGCGGTGACCTGGGCGTCGAGATGCCGCTGGAGCAGGTGCCGCTGGTGCAGAAGCGGGCCATCAAGCTCGCCAAGCGCAACGCCAAGCCGGTCATCGTCGCCACCCAGATGCTCGACTCGATGATCAACGCCTCCCGGCCCACCCGCGCCGAGGCCTCCGACGTGGCCAACGCCGTGCTGGACGGCACCGACGCGGTGATGCTCTCCGGCGAGACCTCGGTGGGCAAGTACCCGATCGAGACGGTCAAGACCATGGGCCGGATCATCGAGGCGGTCGAGGAGGAGGTGCTGGCCGCCGGCCTGCCCCCGCTCACGGTCCGCAACAAGCCGCGCACCCAGGGCGGCGCGGTGGCCCGGGCCGCCGCCGAGATCGGCGACTTCCTGGGCGCCAAGTACCTGATCGCCTTCACCCAGAGCGGCGACACCGCCCGCCGGTTGACCCGCTACCGCTCGCCGATCCCGGTGCTCGCCTTCACCTACGAGCCCGCCGTGCGCAGCCAACTGGCGCTGACCTGGGGCGTGGAGACCTTCCTCGGCCCGTTCGTGCCGACCACCGACGAGATGGTCGCCCAGGTCGACGCCCAGCTGCTGAGCCTGGGTCGCTGCCAGCGCGGCGACATCGTCATCATCACGGCCGGCTCGCCCCCCGGCCTCTCCGGCTCCACCAACCTGGTCCGCGTCCACCACGTGGGCGAGTTGGACAACTGACCACCCGATCCCGGCGGGCCCCCGGCAACCCCGGGCGCCCGCCGGGATCGGTGGGCACGTCGTTCCGGGCGAGGGCGAGGGCGTGGCGGCGGGTGGCCTGGTCGTACGCGGGGTCGAGATTCCGCCAGAAGATGACGGTATGGACTCGATGTCGGCGGTTTTCACCTGAAGGAATGAAGAAAGTCAGGTGCTCGACGCCTTGGGAATAGCCTTCAAAAGGAAGGAAAAGTGCCCCGAGTGGGACTCGAACCCACACTGTAAGGTGTTTGAGACCTTCGCCTGCTGCCAATTGGGCTATCGGGGCCTACATATCAAAGGCCCAAGATCGCCCCTGATGGAACCAACATACATGCTCTGGGTACCCTCGTGCATGCAGATCCCGCCGGAACGAGGAGTCCCGTGAGCACCGCCGATGAGCAGCCCCTGGCGCTTGAGACCGACTCGCCCCAGATCACCCGCATTGTCATCGCCGAGGACGAGGCGCTGATCCGCCTCGACCTCAAGGAGATGCTGGAGGAGGAGGGCTACACCGTCGTCGGGGAGGCCGGGGACGGGGAGACGGCGGTGAGGCTGGTCGAGGAGCTCAAGCCGGACCTGGCGATCCTGGACGTCAAGATGCCGATCCTGGACGGGCTCTCGGCCGCCGAGCGGATCCATGACGCGCACCTGGCCCCGGTGCTGATGCTGACCGCCTTCTCGCAGCGCGAGTTGGTGGACCGGGCCCGGGACGCCGGGGCGATGGCGTACATCGTCAAGCCGTTCTCCAAGAGCGACCTGGTGCCCGCGATCGAGATGGCGGTCTCGCGGTACACCGAGATGCGCACGCTCGAGGAGGAGATCGCCGACCTCACGCAGCGGCTGGAGACCCGCAAGCTGGTGGACCGGGCGAAGAGCGTGCTGCAGACGAAGTTCGGGCTGAACGAGCCCGCCGCCTTCCGCTGGATCCAGAAGACCTCGATGGACCGCCGGATGACGATGGCGGCCGTGGCCGAGGCCGTCATCGAGGAGGGCGTCGCGCAGGACAGGAAGAAGGCCGACGGCGCCGAGTAGCGCCCGACCCGGCCCGGGGTCGGACGAGGGCGTCCCCGGCCCCTGGTGCGTGCGCGTGCGCGCGGGTCAGTCCTCGCCGAGGTAGGACTTGCGCACCGACTCGTCGTTGAGCAGTTCGGCGCCGGTGCCCGTGAGCACGATCTGGCCGGTCTGCATGACGTAGCCGCGGTCGGAGAGCGAGAGCGCGGCCTGGGCGTTCTGCTCGACCAGCAGGATGGTGGTGCCGCCGCTCTTGAGCTCGATGATGGTCGCCATGATCTTCTGCATCATGATCGGCGACAGGCCCATGCTCGGCTCGTCGAGCATCAGCAGCTTGGGCCGGGACATCAGGGCCCGTCCCATCGCGAGCATCTGCTGCTCGCCGCCGGACAGCGTGCCGGCGGCCTGCTTGCGGCGCTCGCCGAGGATCGGGAAGAGCGTGTAGGCGCGCTCGACGTCCTCGGTGATGCCGGCCTGGTCCTTGCGCAGGAAGGCACCGAGCAGCAGGTTCTCCTCGATCGTCATGCGCGGGAAGATGTGCCGGCCCTCGGGGGAGTGGGCCAGGCCCAGCGCGACGATCTTGTGCGCGGGGACGGTGTCCAGGCGCTCCCCGTCGAAGGTGATGCTGCCGCTGGTGGGCCGCAGCAGGCCGGAGAGGGTGCGCAGGGTGGTGGTCTTGCCGGCGCCGTTGGTGCCGATCAGGGTGGTGACCTCGCCCCGGGCGACGCTGAAGCTGATGCCCTTGACGGCCTCGATCTTGCCGTAGGCGACGCGGAGGTCCTGGATCTCCAGGAGGGCGGTGCTCATTCCTCGGTCTCCGTGCTCTGCTCGTTCTCCGTGGCGGGATCCGACTCGTCGGCCGGCTCGGCAGCCTGCGCCGCATCCGGCTCGGCAGTCGGCTCGCCGGCCTGTGAGGCGGCCGCGGCCGGAGCCGTGGCCTCGTCCGGGGCCGGCGCGGGCGCCGGTACCGACGCCACCGCGGCCGGTGCGGCGCCCGCCTCGGGCGCGCTCTCCAGCGGCGCGCCCAGGTAGGCGGTGATGACGCGCTCGTCGCCCTGGACGGTCTCCCGGTCGCCCTCGACGATCTTCTGTCCCTGGACCAGCACGGCCGTGCGGTCGCAGAGGTTGAAGATGAAGCGCATGTCGTGCTCGATGACCAGGATGGCGATGCCGCGGTCCCGGATCGCGAAGACGAGTTCCTCGGCGGCCCGGGTCTCCTGCGGGTTCATGCCGGCGGTGGGCTCGTCGAGCAGCAGCAGGCCGGGCTCGCTGGCCAGCGCCCGGGCGATCTCCAGCTTGCGCTGCTCGCCGTAGGGCAGGTTGCGGGCCAGGTGGTCGGCCTTGGCGGCGAGTCCGGTGAACTCGAGCAGGGCCATCGCCTTCTCGCGGCTCTCGGCCTCGGCCCGCTGGTAGCCCGGGCCGCGGATCAGGGCGGAGAGCAGGCCCTCCTTGGTGCGGGTGTGCCGGCCGACCAGGACGTTCTCCAGCACGGTCATGTTGGCGAAGAGCCGGATGTTCTGGAAGGTGCGGGCGATGCCGGCCTGGGTGACCAGGTGGGGCTTGGGCGGCAGCACCCGGTCGCGGTACTTGACGGTGCCCTCGGTGGGCACGTAGAGGCCGGTGAGGCAGTTGAAGAAGGTGGTCTTGCCGGCGCCGTTGGGGCCGATCAGTCCGATGATCTCGCCGGTGCCGACCGTCAGGTCGACGTTGTTGACGGCGGTCAGGCCGCCGAACCGCATGGTGACGCCGCGGACCTCGAGGAGCGGCTGGGCGGTCGTGGTGGTGGTGCTCATGGTCACGCCCCTGCCTTGGTGAGGGTGATGGTGTCGGCGGGTCCGGCCTGTTCGGGCAGGTCGGCCTGGTGGAACTCCAGCTGCCGGCGCCGGTTGGCGACGATGCCCTCGGGGCGGAAGCGCATCAGCAGGATGAGCGCGACACCGAAGGCGAGCAGCTGGTAGTTCTGCAGGAACTCGAGCTTCTCGGGGATCAGGTAGAGCAGCGAGGCGCCGAGCAGCGGGCCGCTGACCGTGCCCATCCCGCCGAGCACCACGGCCGCCAGCAGGAAGGCGGAGTTGGGCGGGGTGGAGCCGGCGAAGACGTACGGGTTGGGCACCACGGTGTAGGTGACGTGGGCGCTGACCGTGCCGGCCAGTCCGGCCAGCGCCGCACCGAGGGCGAAGGCGGTGAGCTTGGTGCGGAAGCCGTTGATGCCCATCGCCTCGGCGGCCGTCTCGTCCTCGCGGATCGCGATCCAGGCGCGGCCGATGCGGGAGTTGCCGGCGCGGCTGAAGACGGCGATGACGATCAGGGTGACCAGCAGCATCAGGAAGAAGTAGTTGGCGAAGCGCCCGATGGTGAAGGAACCGATCGTGTGGGCGGTGCCGAGGCTGAACCCGAAGAGGCTGATGTCGGGGATGTTGGGGATGCCGTTGGGCCCGTTGGTGATGTTGGGGCCCGAGGTGCCGTCGAGGTTCTGCACGGTGAGGTGGAAGATCTCACCGAAGCCGATGGTGACGATGGCCAGGTAGTCGCCGCGCAGCCGCAGGGTGGGTGCGCCGATCAGCACACCGAAGATCATCGAGACCCCGGCGCCGATCAGGGCCGCCGCCCAGAAGGGCACCTCGGCGTGGTGGAAGGGGGAGTAGGCCGAGCCGGAGATCAATGCGGCCGTGTAGGCGCCCACGCCCAGGAAGGCGACGTAGCCGAGGTCGAGCAGGCCGGTGAGGCCGACCACGATGTTGAGGCCCAGCGCGACGGTGGCGAAGATCAGGATGTTGACGCCGACGTTGGCGTTGTGGTCGTCGCTCTGGGTCAGCGGGAAGAGCGCGGCCGCGGCGAAGGCGGCGGCCATCGCGAACGGGCGCTGGCGCGTGAGCAGCGCCGAGGTCCGCTCGAAGAGACCGGACTTGAGGTGGGCGGCGGCGCCGAAGCCCAGGGTGATCAGGAAGCCCTCGAAGAGCTCGCCGTAGCTGGTCTCGATGGCGTAGGTGAACAGGAACAGGCCGAACGCGGCGATCGCGGTGACCTGCAGCCGCTCGCGCCAGGCCGGCAGTGCGTCGGCGGGGGTGGCGGCGTGCTGGTCGGCGGGCAGCGCCAGCGCGCCGTAGAGGGCGGGCAGGACGGCGAACGCCGCGACCCAGCCGCCGGCGGTGAGGTTGGCCAGGCCCCCGAGTTCGACCGCGATCGCGCCGAGGGTGAACCAACTGGTGGCCAGCGCGCCCAGCGCCAGGCGGCGCAGCGCGATGGTGTGGCCGTGCGGGCCCAGGCCCCCCAGGCCGCGCACGCCGTGGGCGCTCAGGCTCTGCAGCAGGAGCAGCAGGCCGGCGGTGACGGTGAGCCACTGCAGGCCGCCGGGGTAGCCGTTGACGGTGAGGTCGCCGGGGAAGTCGGCGGTCCAGGTCCAGGAGAGGAAGGCCGAGGCGATGGTGAGGACGGCGCCGCCGGCGGTCAGGGCGCGGGCCACGGGGGCGGTCACGGTGCCCTCGAGCTTGCCGAGTGCGGCGGCGGCCGCGCGGCGCAGGGCCAGGGTGGTGAGCGGGGTGGTGGTCATCTCTGGTTCTCCTTCGGCCTCAGGCCCGGTCCGCGACGCGTTCGCCGAGTAGTCCCTGCGGTCGCAGCAGCAGGACCAGGATGAGCAGCACGAAGGCCCAGACGTTGGCCCAGCCCTGGCCGCCGAGCTGGTGCATGCCGGGGACGTCGGCGATGTAGGCGGTGGCGAGGGCCTCGGTGAGGCCGAGCACCAGGCCGCCGAGCATGGCGCCGTAGATGTTGCCGATGCCGCCCAGGACCGCGGCGGTGAAGGCCTTGAGTCCGGCCTGGAAGCCCATGCTGTAGTCGACCTGGCCGTAGCGCAGGCCGTAGCAGACGGCGGCGACGGCGGCGAACAGGGCGCCGATGCCGAAGGCGGTGGCGATGATCCGGTTGGTGTCGATGCCCATCAGCTGGGCGGTGTCCGGGTCCTGCGCGGTGGCCTGCATGGCGCGGCCGGTGCGGGACTTCTGGACGAACAGCGCCAGGATCACCATGCAGATCGGGGCGGCGATGACGGTGAAGAGGTCACCGGACTGGATCTGGATGCTGCCCAGGTGCCAGGGCCCGCTGGGGATCTGCGGGAAGACCCGGGGGCTGGTGGCCTGCGGGTAGAGGTTGTGCACGGCCTGCTGCAGGGCCAGCGAGAGTCCGATGGCGGCGATCAGCGGCGCGAGCCGTGGGGCGTTGCGCAGCGGCCGGTAGGCGAAGCGTTCGGCGCCCAGGGCTATCAGGACCGAGACGAGGGCGCCGCCGAGCAGCATCAGCGGCAGGGCGAGCCAGAGGCTGGTACCGCTGGGCAGGGCGAGGTAGACGGTGAGTGCGCCGAATCCTCCGGTCATGAAGATCTCGCCGTGGGCGAAGTTGATGAGCTGCACGATGCCGTAGACCATCGTGTAGCCGATGGCGATGAGCCCGTAGGTCGAGCCTAGGAACAGGCCGTTGGCGAGTTGTTGCGGCAGGGTGTGCACCGCAGCCTCCATGTCGCTTGGAGAGTGGCGTCTCGTGGGGTGGGGGACGCGGGGCCGCCGGCGCGGAGTGTGCGCGGCGGCCCCGGTGGAGTTCGGGGTGGGGTCAGCCGATGGTGCCGGTCTTGACGGAGGCCCACTTGCCGTCCTTGACCTGGTACACGGTCAGCTGCTTGTTGGTGGTGTCACCGAAGTCGTCGAAGGAGACGTGGCCGGCGATGCCGTCGAAGTCGGCCTTCTGGACGCCCTCGACGACCTTGGCGCGGGCGTCGCTGGGGACCTTGCCGCCGTTGGCGCTGACCACGTTGCCGATCGACTTGATGATGGCGGTGGCGGCGTCGTAGGAGTAACCGCCGTAGGTGCCGTAGTCACCGGGGTAGCCGGCGGCCTTGTACTTGGCGATGAAGTCCTTGGCGCTGTCCAGGGTGTCGACCGGGACGCCGACGGAGGTGGCCAGGTCGCCCTCGGTGCCGGTGCCGCCGGTGGAGATGTAGCTGGCGGAGAAGATGCCGTCGCCGCCGAACAGGGCGATGTTGTCGCCGGCCGCCTTGAGCTGCTTGCTGAGCAGCGAGGCCTCGTCGTACTGGCCGCCGTAGTAGAGCAGGTCGGCGCCGGAGGACTTGATCTTGGTGACCAGGGTGGAGAAGTCCTTGTCACCGGTGTTGACGTGGTCGGTGCCGACGACCGCGCCGCCGCCCTTGGTGAAGGAGTCCTTGAAGATGCCGGCCAGGCCCGCGCCGTAGGTCTGCTTGTCGTCGACGATGAAGGCGCTCTTCTTGCCGGCGGTGGCGGCGTACTGGGCGGCGAAGGCACCCTGCAGCGCGTCGGTGGTGGCGGTGCGGAAGTAGGTCTTGAAGCCGCGGGTCTTGGTGCCGCTGGCCCAGTTGGGGCCCTGGGTGAGCGCGGGGTTGGTGTTCGAGGGGGAGATCTCGACCAGGTTCGCGGTCGCGAAGACCTGCTGCATCGAGCCGGCCACACCGGAGTTGAGCGGGCCCACGACGCCCAGCACGCTGGAGTCGGCGACGAGCGCGGTGGCGTTCTGCTGGCCGGTGGCGGGCTGCGCCTGGTCGTCCAGGGCCTTGACCTTGAAGGTGACGCCGGGAACGGTGTGGTTCTTGTTGGCGTCGTCGACGGCGATCTGCACGCCGTACTGGATGCCGAGCCCGGTGGCCGAGTTCTGGCCGGAGAGCGGCGCGTCGACGGCGATCGTGACGGTGGTGCCGCCGGCCGCGTCGCCACCGGACTTGCTGGTGCCGCGCGAGCCGCAGGCGGTCACGGTGAGGGCTCCGGTGAGGGCGATGCTGAGGACGAGCAGTGAACGGTTACGCACGAGGGTCCCCTTCAGGTCGGAGGCAGCGGCCGGGGTGGCCGGCTGCCGGGTCGCGCGCTGGGGCCTGCCCGATCTGGTGAGCCCGATCCGGTGGCGCGGTGACTGGCGGTGACTCTAGAGCGCTTGGGGCGACTCTGGCAGGGGTGTGCTCTTGCTGTGATTCTCTTGTTATGAGCACCGCATTCCAGCGTCTCGCATGCTGGGCAACGGTCAGTTCAATGAAGGGTTTTGCTCATGTCGGCGCGGCGCTTGGCCCGGTAAAAGCGGGGGAACGGGGAGTTGGCAGCGGATCTGTCCGCTGAGCGGACGCGAGTGACCGGCGCAGTGGCCCCGGTCGCACACGTTCGGAATTCGGACACCGAGCGGGCTGACGTGCGGTCAGCAGCGGTTTCCCGAGGGGGCCGAGGGGGAATTGGGCCGCCTGGTAGATGGCAGCAATATTACCTAGCGTTACAACCGGAGTGCATCGCTCCGAATCGGCCGGCGGGCCGTGCCCGGGCTTCGGCGGCGGGGCGGGTACGCGGACGCCCCCTGCGTTCGGCCAGGCACCTGCCCAGTCGGGGCCGTGGTCAAACGAGGGGGCGTGCAACGCGCCTGACGGAGCGTCAACGGAGTGCGGCGGCCACCCGGTGCGGCCGGCCGGGGGCCCGGCGGGGCCGGCTACAGGTCGCGCAGCGCGCAGGTCAGCCGGCAGCTGGTGATCCGCCGGCCGGTGTCGTCGGTGATCGCGATCTCGTAGGTGGCGGCGGTGCGGCCCTTGAAGACCGCGGTGGCCACGCCGGTGACCAGGCCGGAGGTGGCCGAGCGGTGGTGCGTGACGTTGAGGTCGACGCCGACCGCGTACCGGCCGGGCCCCGCGTGCAGCATCGCCCCGATCGAGCCCAGCGTCTCGGCGAGCGCGGCCGAGGCGCCGCCGTGCAGCAGGCCGTACGGCTGCTGGTTGCCCTCGACCGGCATGGTCCCCACCACCCGGTCGCCGGACGCCTCGACGACCCGGATGCCGAGCCGGTCGCCGAGGTGGCCGCCGGAGAAGGTGGAGGCGTCCACGCCGAGCTTGGCGAAGTGGTCCAGGACGTCCTGCGGCACGTCGAGCACGGGCGCCGGCGCGGTGGCGGCCTCGGTGGGGGTCGGCTCGGTCATGCGAAGTCATCTCCTGCTGGTCGGGGGCGGGCCGTTGAGGGAGGGCCTTTTCGTGATCGTACGACTGACGGGTAGCTCAGTGCGGGCGGGGTGGCCGGGCGGTTTGCGGCGCGGCGTCCGTTCTCGGCGGTGTTGTCACCGTTGTCGGTGGTCCTGTCGGTGCGGGGGCCTAGGATCGGGGACGGCAGTTGCAGTTGGAGTCGGCAGGAACGGACACGTGGACGTGGCTACGCAGAGTGCGGTGCAAGGTGCGCAGAGCGGCAGTGCGGCGGGGGCGCGCCCCCGGCTGATGCTGCTCGACGGCCATTCCCTGGCGTACCGGGCGTTCTACGCCCTGCCGGTGGAGAACTTCAACACCTCCACCGGGCAGCCGACCAACGCGGTCTACGGCTTCGCCTCGATGGTCTCCAACACCGTGCGCGACGAGGCGCCGACCCACCTGGCGGTGGCCTTCGACGTCTCGCGCAAGACCTTCCGCTCCGAGGAGTTCCCCGACTACAAGGCCAACCGGGCCAAGACGCCGGACGAGTTCAAGAGCCAGATCGGCCTGATCGGCGAGCTGCTGGACGCCATGCGGGTGCCGCGGATGGCGCTGGAGGGCTTCGAGGCGGACGACATCATCGCCACCCTGGCCACCGCCGCGGCCGCCGACGGCTTCGAGGTGCTGATCGTCACCGGCGACCGGGACGCGCTGCAACTGGTCAGCGAGCACGTCACGGTCCTCTACCCGACCAAGGGCGTCTCCGAGCTGACCCGCTACACCCCCGAGAAGGTCGCCGAGAAGTACGGCGTGACGCCCCGTCAGTACCCGGACCTGGCCGCGCTGCGCGGCGACCCGTCCGACAACCTGCCCGGTATCCCCGGGGTGGGCGAGAAGACCGCCGCGAAGTGGGTCAACCAGTTCGGCTCCTTCGACGAGCTGGTCTCCCGGGCCGACGAGGTCAAGGGCAAGATCGGCGAGAAGCTGCGCGAGCACCTCGACTCGGTCAAGCGCAACCGGATCCTCACCGAGCTGGTCCGCGACGTCGAACTGCCGCTGGGGGTGGCCGACCTGGCCCGCGTCCCGTTCGACCGGGAGGCGGTGGGCCAGCTGATGGAGACGCTGGAGTTCCGCAACCCCAACTTCCGCGACCGGGTCTTCGGCCTGGACGTCGGCGCCGCCGAGCAGGCCGAGCAGGTCGCCGCCGCGCCCGGCGTCGAGGTGGCCGGCGACCTGCTCACCGAGCCCGGCGCGCTGGCCCACTGGCTGACCGCGCACGCCGGTGGCGCCGAGCCGGTGGCCCTGGCCGCCGTCTACAGCTGGGCGCAGGGCAGCGGCTCGGTGCAGGAGGTGGCGCTGGCCACCGCCACCGAGGCGGCCTGGTTCGACCCCGCCCAGCTCGCCGAGCAGGACGAGCGCGCGCTGGCCGGCTGGCTGGCCGACGCCCAGCGGCCCAAGGCGCTGCACATCGCCAAGCAGGTGATGCGGGCCTTCGCCGAGCAGGGCTGGACGGTGGCCGGCGTGGTCGCCGACACCGCGCTCGCCGCCTACCTGGAGAAGCCCGGCCGGCGCACCTTCACCCTGGAGGTGCTCGCCGAGGAGTACCTGCACCGCTCGCTGGCCCCGGCGGCCGCCGCCGAGAGCGGTCAGCTCTCCTTCGACGCCCCGGAGGAGGACTCCACCGCCGGCGCCCGGGCACTGATGGTGCAGGCGCGCACCGTGCTCGACCTGGCCGAGCTCTTCGAGGGCCGGCTCGTCGAGGTCGGCGCGGTCGAGCTGATGCACGGGATGGAGCTGCCGATCGCGGCGCTGCTGGCCCGCATGGAGCGCACCGGCATCGCCGCCGACCGCGAGTGGCTGGACGGCCTGGAGAAGCAGTTCGCCGCCGAGATCCAGCGGGTGGTGGAGGAGGCGCACGCCGCCGCCGGGCGCCCCTTCAACCTGGGCTCGCCCAAGCAGCTGCAGGAGATCCTCTTCGGTGAGCTGAACCTGCCCAAGACCAAGAAGATCAAGACCGGTTACACCACCGACGCCGACGCGCTGACCTGGCTGGCCACCCAGACCGACAACGAGCTGCCGGTCGTGCTGCTGCGCCACCGCGACCAGGCCAAGTTGCGCACCACGGTCGAGGGCCTGCTCAAGACGGTCTCCCCGCAGGGCCGGATCCACACCACCTTCAACCAGATGGTCGCCGCCACCGGCCGGCTCTCCTCGCAGGACCCGAACCTGCAGAACATCCCGGTCCGCACCGAGGAGGGACGCCTGATCCGGCGCGCCTTCGTGGTCGGCGAGGGCTACGAGTCGCTGCTCACCGCGGACTACTCGCAGATCGAGCTGCGGATCATGGCCCACCTCTCCGAGGACGCGGCGCTGATCGACGCCTTCGCCACCGGCGAGGACCTGCACACCACGGTGGCCTCCTCGGTCTTCGGGGTGGAGCCGGGCGCGGTCGACGCCGAGATGCGCCGCAAGATCAAGGCGATGTCCTACGGCCTGGCCTACGGGCTCTCCGCCTTCGGGCTCTCCCAGCAGCTCGGCATCAAGCCCGCCGAGGCGCAGGGCCTGATGGACACCTACTTCGAGCGGTTCGGCGGCATCCGCGAGTACCTGCACCGGGTGGTCGAGGAGGCCCGTGCCACGGGCTACACCGAGACCCTGCTGGGCCGGCGCCGCTACCTGCCCGACCTCACCAGCGACAACCGCCAGCGCCGCGAGATGGCCGAGCGGATGGCGCTCAACGCCCCGGTCCAGGGCTCGGCCGCGGACATCGTCAAGCTCGCGATGCTGCGGGTGGACGAGGAGTTGACCCGCGCCGGCGTCCGTTCGCGGATGCTGCTCCAGGTGCACGACGAGATCGTGCTGGAGCTGGCCCCCGGCGAGCGCGAGCAGGTCGAGGAGATCGTGCGCACCCAGATGGCCGGCGCCTACGACCTGCGCGCCCCGCTGGACGTCTCGGTCGGGGTGGGCCCCAACTGGGAGGCGGCGGCGCACTGACGCCCGCGAAGTGGAAGGAGGGGTGGCCCGGCGCGCGGTGCGCCGGGCCACTTCCTTTCGCGTGCGGGGGAGCTCAGTAGGGGAGCAGGCCGCTGGTGTCGAGGACGAAGGAGAACGGCGCGGGGATGTGGATCGTCTCCCCGAAGTCGGCGTCCTCCCGGGCCCGGTAGCGACCGTTCTCCGGTTCGCTGAGCAGCGTCACGCTCTTCCGGCCGGGGTCGACGATCAGGTACGCGGGGATGCCCATCAGCGGGTAGTCGCGGACCTTGCCGGTCCAGTCGTTCTCCGGGTTCGAAGGAGAGACGATCTCCACGGCGATCAGTGCCAGGTCGGCCGGAATCGAGCTCTCCGTGGTCGCCATGGCGTCCTCGGGGAGATAGGTCAGGTCGGGGTTGCGCAGTATGCCGACGGCCGGTGAGGAGAGGTCGGAGTTCCCCGAGAGCAGGTAGCCCTGGGGCGCGTGGGCCTCGAACTGGCGCTGGACGAGGGCGAGGTTGCGCTGGTGGATACCCGAGGGGGACGCCTGCATGATGATCACCTCGCCGGAGAACTCGACCTTGATGTTCTTCGGTGCGATCCTGCGGGCTTCCTCGATCAGTTCGAGGTGGTGCGCGTACATCTGCCCTCCCAGGGAGCCTCGCCCCAGCCTAGACGCCCGACGGGCAGCGCCCCGTCACCTGCGCGGGTTGAGGCGGCGGGTGGGTTCGGCGGTGGTGGGGTCCTCGGGCCAGGGGTGGCGGGGGTAGCGGCCGCGCAGGTCGGCGCGGACCGCGCGGTAGCCCTCGCGCCAGAAGGAGGCCAGGTCGCCGGTGACGGCGGCCGGGCGGCCGGCGGGGGAGAGCAGCTGGATGGTGAGCGGGACCCGGCCGCCGGCGAGCGCGGGGGCGGCGCTCCAACCGAAGAGCTCCTGGAGCTTGACGGCCAGCACCGGGCGCTGGTCGCTGTAGTCGACGCGCACGCGCGAGCCGCTGGGCACGGTGATCCGCTCGGGCGCCAGTTCGTCCAGGCGGCCGGCCTGGCCGCCGGCCCAGGGGAGCAGGCGCTGCAGGGCGGCGGCGGTGTCGATGCGTTCCAGGTGGGCGCGGCGCCGGGCCCGGCCCAGTTCCGGCTCCAGCCACTGCTCGGCGCCCTCCAGCAGCGCCCGGTCGCCGACGTCGGGCCAGGGGTCACCGAGTGCGTGGTGCAGGAAGGCCAGGCGGGCGCGGAGCGAGGTGGCGTGCTCGGACCAGCGCAGCACGTCGCCGACGCCCTCGCGGGCCAGCCCCTCCAGCAGGGCGGCGCGCACCAGTGCGGGGTCGGGTGAGGGCAGCGGCACGGCGTCGAGTTCGAGGGCGCCCAGGGAGCGGACCCGGCGGGCCGCCAGGTCGCCGCGCCGGCTGCCGGGGGGCGTCGCCCAGTGCACCTCGTCGCGGGTGGTCAGCAGGTGCGCGGCCGCTTGCAGAGCAGTGCTCTCGTCGATGATCACCGCTCTGCGCACGCGCGCGGAGGCCGCCCCCGCCGGCCGGTCGGCCACCGCGATCGCCAGCCAGTGGGCACCAGACAGCGGGGAGCCGGCGGCGGTGTCGGCGGCCGTCCCGGAGGCCATCAGGTAGGCCGCCGCCGCGCCCGGCTCGCGGGTGGCGGCCGCCTCCCGGGCCCGGGCCACCCGCACCGGCTTGGCGAGCGCGGCCAGCAGGCCGGCCGACGCGGCGTCGGCGAGCGCGGTGACCGGCGTGTCCACGTGCGCGCGCAACCGCCGCGTCTCCTCGCGCCAGCGCCCGGCGTACGGATCACTCCCGCCGCCCCCGCCGCGCACCGAGCGCCACACCGCGACCAGGTCGTCGCCCAGTGCCCGCGGCGGCTCCTCCGAGAGCAGCGCGACGATCTCCGCGGCCCGCCGCGCCCCCACCGCCGGCGCGCCGTCCAGCAGCGCGCGGGCGAGGCGCGGGTGCAGCCCGGTGCGGGCCAGCCGCCGGCCGCGCTCGGTGACCCGCCCGTCGTCGGGCACCACCGCGCCGAGCGCGGCGAGCGTGCGCCGGGCGGCGGCCATCGCCCCGGCGGGCGGCGGGTCGGGCAGCGCGAGGGTGTGCGCGTCCGGATCGCCCCAGCAGGCGGTCTGCAGGGCGAACGGGGTCAGGTCCGCCAGCGCGATCTCGGGGGCCGGGAAGCGCGGCGCCCGGGCGTCCTCCACCTCCGCCCAGCAGCGGTAGGCGACCCCCGGTGCCTCGCGCCCGGCCCGCCCGGCGCGCTGGCGTCCGGCGGCCAGCGAGGCGCGCACCGTCACCAGGCCGGCCAGCCCGCGCGCGTGGTCGGTGCGCGGCTCGCGGGCCAGCCCGCAGTCCACCACGATCCGCACCCCCGGCACGGTCAGCGAGGACTCCGCCACCGAGGTCGCCAGGATCACCCGCCGGCGCTCTCCCGCGCTCAGCGCCGCGTCCTGCACGGCGGCGGCGGCCTGCCCGTGCAGGTGCAGCACGTCGGTGCCGGCCAGCGGGCCGAGCAGGGCGCTCACCCGGGCGATCTCGCCCACGCCCGGCAGGAAGCAGAGCAGGTCGCCGTCCTGTTCGGCCAGCGCCCGGCGGACCACCCCCGCCACGTGCTCCAGCAGTGCCGGGTCGGTGCGGGTCCCCTGCGGGGGGCGCACCGCGCGGGCGGGGGGCGCCCAGCGGATCTCGACGGGGTGCGCGGTGCCGTGCGCCTCGACGACCTCGGCCGGCCCGTGCGCGTCGCCCAGCAGGTCGGCCCAGGCGGCGGTGTCGGAGGTCGCGGAGGCGCAGAGCAGCCGCAGCTCGGGGCGGAGCGCGGCGCGCACGTCCAGCAGGAAGGCGAGCGCGGTGTCGGCGTCCAGGTGCCGCTCGTGGCACTCGTCGAGCAGCACCGCGTCCACCCCCGGCAGCTCCTGGTCGCGTTGCAGGCGTTGCAGCAGCACCCCGGTGGTGACCACCTCGACCACGGTGCGCGGGCCCACCGTCCGCTCCCCGCGCACGGTGTGCCCGACCCGGCCGCCGGACTGCTCGCCCAGCAGCCAGGCCATCCGCCGCGAGGCGGCGCGCACCGCGAGCCGGCGCGGCTCGGCGACCAGCACCCGGCGCGGCGCCGCCCCGTCGTCCAGCAGTCCGGCCAGCGCGAGCGGCACCAGGGTGGTCTTGCCGGTGCCGGGCGGGGCCGCGAGCACGGCGACCCCCCGCTCGTCGAGGGCGCGCCGCAGGGCGGGCAGGGCGGAGCGGACCGGGAGGTCGAGCCAGGCGGGGTTCACCCCAGCAGTATCGGTCCGGCGGTACGGGTTGCGGATCAGTGCCGGATCAGTCCCGCCGGGTCACGAAGATCGCGGTGCCCGGCAGGTGCCGGCCGCGCAGCGGGCTCCAGCCGCCCCAGGACTGCTCGAGCTCCTCGGGCCACAGCGGCTCGACCAGGTCCAGCAGCCGGAAGCCCGCCCCGGTCAGCTCGCGCACCCGGTCGCCCAGGGTGCGGTGGTGCTCGACGTAGGTGGCCCGCCCCTGCTCGTCCTGCTCGACGTAGGGGGTGCGGTCGAAGTAGGAGGAGGTGGCGGTCAGCCCCTCCTCGCCCGGCTCGTCGGGGAAGGCCCAGCGGATCGGGTGGGTGACCGAGAAGACCCAGCGCCCGCCGGGCCGCAGCACCCGGTGCACCTCGCGCATCAGTTCGGCGGTGTCCGCGCTGAACGGCACCGCGCCGTACGCCGAGCAGGCCAGGTCGAAGGCGCCGTCCGCGAAGGGCAGCACGGCCGCGTCCGCCTGCACCAGCGCCACCAGCGGCCCGCCGCGCTCCTCGTCGATGCGCCGGGCGTGCTGGAGCTGGCGGTGCGAGATGTCGAGGGCGACCGGGCGGGCCCCGCGGGCGGCCAGCCAGCGCGAGCACTGGGCGGCGCCGGCGCCGACCTCCAGCACGTCCAGGCCACTGAGGGCGGCGGGGTCGCCGAGCAGGCGGGCGTCCGCCTCGTCCAGGCCCTCGGGGCACCAGGTGAAGCGGTCGTCGCCGAGGAAGGCGCCGTGCTCGTCCTGGTAGTCGTCGGCGTTGCGGTCCCACCAGTGCCGACTGGCCCGGCTGGTCTCGTCGGCCGCGGCCTCGCGGCGCAGGGCGAGGTCCTCGTCGGCCTCCTCGGCCTCCTCGACCCAGTCGGCGCCCGGTCCGTCGGCCCACTGGCCCGGGGGGGTGTCCACGGTCATAATGCGCCTCGCGTAAGGTAGGGGATGCGGAAAGCGCCGCTGCGTGGAACCGCCCCTCACGGGGTCGGGATCAGGCGGTGGCATCCGGGGAGCCGGGCCCCTGGCGGCTGCCACTCCGCACGTCGACCGTTCGGTCGCGTGAGGTGCGCAGCTGTGAGGATATGGCCTGATCTGTACCGCCCTGCACGGTCTCGTCGTCTTCGGCGTTGACCGTTCCTGGCTGTCCCCGTATGCTACAAGTTGCGCTGCGGGCCTGCGCGCCTCGGACGGAGCAGGTCGCGCTCGCATCTGTCGAAGACCCCATGGTCGCAAGACGGACACCTTCTGGTCATCCGGAATGGTGGGCCGTGTTCTTGGCTGTCCGGCTTTCGGTGGGAGCGACACGGGCCCCCGCGTGGCATTACCTACGACTTCATGTCCGTACCGGAGCCCTTTTCCTAATGACGAGCCCCACCGACACCTCTGTCAGCACCACCCCGCAGGTTGCGGTCAACGACATCGGCGACGCGGAAGCATTCCTCGCGGCGATCGACGAGACCATCAAGTACTTCAACGATGGCGACATCGTTGAGGGCATCATCGTGAAGGTCGACCGTGACGAGGTGCTCCTCGACATCGGTTACAAGACCGAGGGTGTCATCCCCTCCCGCGAGCTCTCGATCAAGCACGACGTTGACCCGCACGAGGTCGTCAAGGTCGGCGACGAGATCGAGGCCCTGGTTCTCCAGAAGGAGGACAAGGAGGGTCGTCTGATCCTGTCCAAGAAGCGCGCGCAGTACGAGCGCGCCTGGGGCACGATCGAGAAGATCAAGGAAGAGGACGGGATCGTCACCGGTACCGTCATCGAGGTCGTCAAGGGTGGTCTCATCCTCGACATCGGCCTGCGTGGCTTCCTGCCGGCGTCCCTGGTCGAGATGCGTCGTGTCCGCGACCTCCAGCCCTACGTGGGCAAGGAGCTCGAGGCCAAGATCATCGAGCTGGACAAGAACCGCAACAACGTGGTCCTGTCCCGCCGTGCCTGGCTGGAGCAGACCCAGAGCGAGGTCCGCCAGACCTTCCTCACCACCCTGCAGAAGGGTCAGGTGCGCTCCGGCGTCGTCTCCTCGATCGTCAACTTCGGTGCCTTCGTGGACCTGGGCGGCGTCGACGGCCTCGTGCACGTCTCCGAGCTGTCCTGGAAGCACATCGACCACCCGTCCGAGGTTGTCGAGGTCGGCCAGGAGGTCACCGTCGAGGTTCTCGACGTGGACATGGACCGCGAGCGCGTCTCCCTGTCGCTGAAGGCGACCCAGGAGGACCCGTGGCAGCAGTTCGCCCGGACGCACCAGATCGGCCAGGTCGTTCCCGGTAAGGTCACCAAGCTCGTTCCGTTCGGTGCGTTCGTGCGCGTCGACGAGGGCATCGAGGGCCTGGTCCACATCTCCGAGCTGGCCGAGCGCCACGTGGAGATCCCGGAGCAGGTCGTCCAGGTCGGCGACGAGATCTTCGTCAAGGTCATCGACATCGACCTCGAGCGCCGCCGCATCAGCCTCTCGCTGAAGCAGGCCAACGAGTCCCTCGGTGCCGACCCGGCCTCGGTCGAGTTCGACCCGACCCTGTACGGCATGGCCGCCTCGTACGACGACGCGGGCAACTACATCTACCCCGAGGGCTTCGACCCCGAGGCCAACGACTGGCTCGAGGGCTTCGAGAAGCAGCGCGAGGCGTGGGAGGCCCAGTACGCCGAGGCGCAGAGCCGCTTCGAGCAGCACCAGGCCCAGGTCATCAAGAGCCGCGAGGCCGACGCCGAGGCCGCTGCCGAGAGTGGCGAGGCCACGGCCGCCGCTGCCGGTGGCTCCTACTCGTCCTCCAGCGACGAGGGCTCCGGCGCTCTCGCCTCGGACGAGGCGCTGGCCGCACTGCGCGAGAAGCTGGCCGGCGGCCAGAGCTGATCGCGTCGGTCGCACCCCGGTGCGACTGAGCTGAGCTGAGCTCGATGGGGCCCCCACCCGGGTGACCGGGTGGGGGCCCTGTGTCATGCCGCGGGGAGGTTCCCGGGCCGGGGGTTGGACGGTGTGACAAGAGGCTCATCAGCAACCTATGGGTCTTTTCGGACAGAACGCCTAGCGTGGAACAAGTTGCCCGTCGGGCTCCCCCGCCCCGTACGCAAGGCAGTTCCGCTTGATGCGTCGCACCAGTGCAGTGACTTCCCCCGCCGCCCCCGGCAAGCTCGCCGCGCTCGGTCGCGCCTGCTTCCGGCACCGGCGTTGGGTGCTGGCCTTCTGGGTGGCCGTGCTCGCGCTCGGCGTGCTGATCGGCGGCCGGGTCTTCGAGGGCTCGGTGGCCGGCACCTCCTCCGGGGGCTACGAGTCCGCCCGCGGCACGGCCGCGGTCGCCGCCGCGGACCCCTCGGCCGGCCGGGTCAGCGCCGTGGTGGACGGCGCGCCGGTGGACACCCCCGCCGTGCGCGAGGCCGTCACCGCCACCGTCCACGACCTGGCCGCGCTGCCCGGCGTGCTCTCGGTCGCCGACGCCTACCAGCCGGGAGCCGCGAGCCAGGCGCTGCGCGCGGCCGACGGCCGGGCGAGCCTGATCGACGTACGGATGGCGGACGCGAGCACCGCCGGGCAGCAGGACGCCGTCGCGCAGCGGCTGGCGGCGCTGCAGGCGCCGGGCGCGCACGTCACGGTCGGCGGCGACCTGGTGCTGCAGCAGGAGGTCAAGGACCAGACCCAGTCCGACACCAAGTTCGGCGAGCTGGTCACCCTGCCGCTCACCCTGATCGTGATGGTGCTGGTCTTCGGCGGCCTGGCGGCCGCCAGCCTGCCGGTGATCGGGGCGGTGGCCTCGGTCGGCGGGGCCCTGCTGGCGATGTTCGGTTTCAGCCATCTGATGGACATCGACACCAGCGTGCTGCCGATCGCCACCGTGCTGGGCCTGGGCCTGTCGATCGACTACGCGCTGCTGATGGTGAACCGTTTCCGCGAGGAACGCGGCGCGGGCGCCGAGATCGCGGCGGCCGTCGAGCGCACGGCGGCGACCGCCGGTCGCACGGTGGCCTTCTCCGGCCTGACCGTGGCGGTCGCGCTCAGCGGCCTGTTCGTCTTCAGCAGTCCGGTCTTCCGGGCGGTGGCCGCCGCCGGGGTCAGTGTCGTGGTGATCGCGGTGCTCGCCGCGCTCACCCTGATCCCCGCGCTGCTCGGCTTCGCCGGGCACCGGATCAAGCCGCCCAAGAAGGCCGAGCCGGACGAGGGCTTCTTCGCCCGGACGGTGCGCCGGGTGCAGCGCCGCGCGGTGCCGGTCGCGCTGATCTGCGTGGCCCTGCTGACCGCCGCCGGCGCGCCGTTCATCAGCGCCCAGATGCGCAACTCCGGCGCCTCGGTGCTGCCGGTCTCCTCCGCCGGCCGGCAGGTCGCCGACACCGTGCAGCAGCGCTTCCCGCTGGCGGCCGAGGCTCCGGTGACGGTGGTGGTCAAGGCCGGCGCGCCGGCGGCGCAGGCGTACGCGGACACCGTGGTCGCCCACCTGCCGGGGGTCTCGGGGGTGCGCGCGGTGCAGCCGGTCGGCCCGCAGCTGAGCACCGTCGAGGTACTGGTGCAGGGCGATCCGCAGGGCGGGGCGGCCAAGCAGGTGGTGCACGAGCTGCGCGAGCACCGCGGCGGCCTGAGCACGTACGTCACCGGCGGGGCGGCCAGCGTGGTCGACTTCCAGCACGAGCTCGGCTCGCGCGGGCCGTGGGCGCTGGGGCTGGTGGCGCTGGGCACGCTGGTGCTGCTCTTCCTGATGACCGGCTCGGTGGTGATGCCGGTCAAGGCCCTGCTGATGAACCTGCTCTCGCTCGGCTGCTCGCTGGGCGCGCTGACACTGGTCTTCCAGCACGGCTGGTTCAGCGGGCTGCTGGGCTTCACCCCCACCGGCGGGCTGGAGACGTTCATCCCGGTGCTGGTCTTCGCCTTCGCGTTCGGGCTCTCGATGGACTACGAGGTCTTCCTGCTGGCGCGGATCAAGGAGCTGCGGGACCAGGGCTACGGCTGCCAGGAGGCGGTGCAGCTGGGTCTGCAACGCAGCGGTCGGATCATCACCTCGGCCGCGCTGCTGATGGTGATCGTCTTCGCCGGCTTCGCGGCCGGGCAGATGCTGATGGTCAAGCAGATGGGCATCGCGCTGGCGGTGGCCGTGGCGGTGGACGCCACCCTGGTGCGCTGCCTGCTGGTGCCCGCCACGATGTCGTTCTTCGGGGAGTTCAACTGGTGGGCGCCGGCCCCGCTGCGCCGGCTCTACGCCCGGTTCGGGCTGCGCGAGCACGTGGCGCTGCCGCCGCTGGTGGAGCCGGCGGCCGGGGCGGACGTGGAGCCGACGGACGGGGAGCCGGAGCCCGCGGCCCTGCTACCGGGCCAGCGCGCCCCGGAGCCGGCGCCGGTGGCGCTGCCGGCGTCGGTGGAGCTGGTCGGCAGCTGACCTCGGCCGGGTCAGCTGCCGTGGTCGCCCCCGGTCAGCGGGTCACTCGCCGTTGACGCACGCGTTGCCGAAGCCGGCGTTCAGCGCGCCGCCCAGGTTGGCGGAGTCACAGGCGGCGGCGGCGCCGGCCCCGGCGATGATCAGACCGCAGAGCGCGGCGGCGACGAGCAGGGTGTTGCGCAGGGAGGTCACGCGGGGTCCTTAGCGGTCGAGCGGGCTGGTGCAGGGGGTGGGTGCGCGGTTGGTGCGCTGGTTGGTGCGTCCTGCACAACGCGTCGGCGTGCGGAAAGTGACTGGCGTTCAGCTGATCCGGCGCAGGAGGTCGACGGCCTCGCGCAGTGTCCGCCGCTCCCGCTCGGTGAGTTCGCGCTCGATGGCGGCCGCCAGCCACTGCTCGCGGCGCAGGCGCTGCTCGTGCAGTGCGGCGGTGCCCGCCTCGGTGGCGTGCAGCACCAGCTTGCGCCCGTCGGTGGGGTGGGGTTCCTGGCGCACCAGGCCGGCCTCGGTCAGCAGGGTCACCGTCCGGGCCATCGACTGGTGACGCACCCGCTGGCGGGCGGCGAGTTCGGCGGTGGTGTGCGGGCCCTCGCGGACCAGCCAGCCCAGCGCGCCGGCCTGGCTCTGCGGCAGCACCGACTCGGCGCGCACGTGCCGCACCAGCTCACCGAGGGTGCTGCGCAGGTCGGCGGCGAGCTGGAGCGGGTCGAGGGAGTCCATGGGGGAACTCTACCGAAAAACTCTCCAGCAAAACTGTGCAGTCTTGCTGTACGGTTTTCCCATGCGACTGACCAAGTTCGGACATGCCTGCGTTCGCGTCGAGCACGACGGCGCCACCCTGGTGATCGACCCCGGCCTCTTCACCGAGCCGGCGGCCGTCGAGGGCGCCGACGCCCTGCTGATCACCCACGAGCACTTCGACCACGTCACCGAGGACCAGGTGCGCGCCGCGCTGGCCGCCAACCCGGGCCTGCGGATCTGGACCAACACGGCGGTGGCCGCCCAGCTGTCCGGGCTCGGCGCCGCGGTCACCGTGGTCGGCGAGGGCGACGCCTTCGAGGTCGGCGGGATCGACGTCACGGTGCACGGCGAGTGGCACGCGGTGATCCACCCCGACGTGCCCCGGGTGCGCAACATCGGCTTCCTGCTGGACGGCGGGCGCCTCTTCCACCCCGGCGACGCGCTGACCCTGCCCGGGCGCCCGGTGGAGACCCTGCTGCTGCCGCTGGCCGCCCCGTGGAACAAGACCGGCGAGCTGATCGACTACGTGCGCGAGCTGCGGCCCGCCCGGGCGCTGGGCGTCCACGAGGCGGTGCTCAGTGAGGTCGGGCTGGGGATCGGCACGCACCTGCTGGGCGCCAACGGCCCCGGCATCGGCGCGCCGTACAGCTACCTGCCCTCCGGGGGCACCCTGGAGCTGACCGGTGGCCCGGGCCCCGAGTAGTCTGCCGCCATGCGGAAGATCGGACTGACGGGTGGCATCGGCGCGGGCAAGAGCGCGGTGGCGCAGCTGCTCGTCTCCTACGGCGCGGTCCTGGTCGACTCCGACGCGATCGCGCGTGAGGTGGTCGCGCCGGGCACCGAGGGGCTGGCCGCCGTGCTCGCCGAGTTCGGCCCCGAGGTGCTCGCGGCCGACGGCACGCTGGACCGCCCGGCGCTGGGCGCGGTGGTCTTCAACGACCCCGAGCGGCTGCGGGCGCTGAACGCGATCGTGCACCCGCTGGTGCGGGCCCGCTCCGCCGAGCTGGAGGCGGCCGCCGCCGCGGACGCGGTGGTGGTGCACGACGTCCCATTGCTGGCCGAGAACGGGCTGGCCCCGCTCTACGAGCAGGTGATCGTGGTGGACGCCGACGAGGAGGTCCGCCTGGAGCGCCTGGTGCGGCTGCGCGGCATGGCCGAGGCCGAGGCGCGCGCGCGGATGGCCGCCCAGGCCACCCGTGAGCAGCGGCTGGCGGTGGCCGACCTGGTGGTGGAGAACAACGGCACGCCGCAGGAGCTGGAGCAGCGGGTCAGGCAGGCGTGGGAGCACCTGACGACGGCTCGATGAGGTCCCAGCGGTTGCCGTAGAGGTCTTCGAAGACGGCGACCGTGCCGTACGGCTCGTGCCGCGGCTCCTCCACGAAGTGCACCCCGGCCGCCACCATCCGGCGGTGGTCGCCGGCGAAGTCCTCGGTCTGCAGGAACCAGCCCACCCGCCCGCCGGTCTGGTCGCCGATCCGGGCCTGCTGCTCGGGGCGGCCGGGCCGGGCCAGCAGCAGGCCGCCGCCCGGGCCCGCGCCGCGCGGGGCGACCACCACCCAGCGCCCGCCGTCCGCGCGGGGGCTGTCCTCGCGCAGCTCGAAGCCGAGCGCACCGGTGTAGAAGGCGATCGCCTCGTCGTAGTCGCGGACCAGCAGGGCGGTGAGGGTGATCATCGACATGGCGTCAGGCTACGGCTTGCGGGCGACCGCCGCCCAGATGGCGACCTGCGGGTCGGTGTCGGCCGGCGGCTGGTCGGGGCGCCACTGGGCGGCGGTGACCAGGCCCGGCTCCAGCAGTTCGAGGCCCTCGACGAAGCGCGCCACCTCGTCCTTGCCGCGCAGCGTCAGCTGGGCGGAGGCGGCGCGGTAGATCGCCGGGCCGCGGCCGCCCTCGCCCTGCGCGGCGAAGTCGGCGGTGGCGTGCGACAGGGCCAGGTAGCTGCCCGCGGGCAGCGCGTCCAGCAGCTCGCGCACCAGGGCGTACGGGTCGTCCGCGTCGTCGATGAAGTGCAGGACGGCGAAGAGCAGCAGGGCGACCGGCTCGCCCGGCTCCAGCAGCCGCTGGATCGTCGGGTCGGCCAGCACCACCTTGGGTTCGCGCAGGTCGGCCCGGATCACGGTGGTGCGCCCGGGCGCGGTGCCGGCGAGCAGCGCGCGGCTGTGCACCAGGACGATCGGGTCGTTGTCCAGGTAGGCCACCTCGGCGTCGGGGTGGACCCGCTGGGCTATCTCGTGGGTGTTGCCGGCGGTGGGGATCCCGGTGCCGATGTCGATGAATCTCTTCACGCCCAGCTCGGACAGCCGCTGCACCGCGCGCTGCAGGAAGGCCCGGTTGGCCCGCGCGCTGATCCGCACCAGCGGGCCCAGCGCCAGCACCTTCTCGGCCGCCTCGCGGTCGGCCGGGAAGTTGTCCTTGCCGCCCAGGTAGTAGTCGTACATCCGGGCCGGGTGCGGGATCTCCGGGTGCAGTTCGGCGGGCGGCGGGGTGTCGTCGCTCCACGACATCCAGCTGCGATCGCCGGCGGGCCAGACCTGGTCGTCGGCTGTCGACTGATCGTCGGTCATCTGTTCGCTCCCCCGGGGCGGTTGGCGTGTCCTGGGAGATCCTAGGGTGTCCGGGGCCGCTGGGGCAGGAGCTTTCGGGCACCGGGGCCCTCGACGCCCTGGACGTCGCCGGGGTTGTAGAGCGCGCACTTGGCCAGCGAGAGGCAGCCGCAGCCGATGCAGCCGGTCAGCCGGGTGCGCAGGCGCTCCAGGTCGGCGATCTGCTCGTCGATCCGGGACTGCCAGGAGAGCGCCACCGTGCTCCACTGGGCGGCGGTGGGGGAGCGGTCCACCGGCAGCTCGGCGAGCGCGGCCTGCACCTCCTCCAGCGACAGGCCCACCTGCTGGGCGGCCCGGACGAAGGCCAACCGGCGCAGTGTCTGGCGGGAGTAGCGGCGCTGGCCGCCGCCGGTGCGCTCGGCGTGGATCAGGCCGAGCCCCTCGTAGTAGCGCAGCGCGGAGTGGGCCAGGCCGCTGCGGGTGGCGAGCTCGCCGATCGTCAGGCGGTCGTGCGGGGAGGCGGTCACCCGGTGATCATACCGGCTTGACCTCAAGTCGGCTTGAGGTTGCAGGGTTGTCCCCATGACCACGACCTACGCGCAGCTGCCCGCGCTGATGGGCCGCATGACCGGCGCCGAGAAGCACGGCCCGGCGGCCACCTCGACCCTCGACGCCCTGTGGGTGCTCTACGACCGGGTGCTGCGGATCGACCCGGCCGAGCCCCAGGCGCCGGACCGCGACCGCTTCCTGCTCTCCAAGGGCCACGGCCCGATGGCCTACTACGCGATCCTGGCCGCCAAGGGCTTCCTGCCCGCCGAGTGGCTGGACGACTTCGGCGGCTACCACTCGCCGCTGGGCCACCACCCGGACCGGCTGCTGCTGCCGGGTGTCGAGATCGGCTCCGGCTCGCTGGGGCACGGCCTGCCGCTGGCGGTCGGCACCGCGCTGGGCCTGCGCGCCCGGGGCCTGCGCGAGCCGGCCGTCTGGACGCTGCTGGGCGACGCGGAGTTCGACGAGGGCAGCAACCACGAGGCGCTCGCCCTGGCCGGATCGGTGGGCCTGGAGCGGCTGCACGCCGTGGTGATCGACAACTCCTCCGCCACGCACGGCTGGTCGGGGGGCATCGCGGGCCGCTTCGAGGCGGCCGGCTGGTCGGCGCTGAGCGTCGACGGCCACGACCACGCCGCGCTGTACGAGGCGTTCACCGCCGCGCACCCGGGCCGCCCGCACGCGGTCGTCGCCCGCGTCGAGCCCAAGAACTAGACCACGTTCAGGAACCGAGGGGGATCCCACCGATGGACACCATGCGCGAGCGCTTCACCGCCGTCGCCACCGACCTGCTGGACCAGGACCCGCGCACCGCCCTGGTGCTCGCCGACATCGGCGCCGCCGCCTTCCAGGGCGCCGCCGCGGCCCACCCCGACCGGGTGCTCAACGTCGGCATCCGCGAACAGCTGCTGATCGGGGTGACCGGCGGCCTGGCGCTGGCCGGGCTGCGCCCCATCGCGCACACCTTCGCCAGCTTCCTGATCGAGCGGCCCTTCGAGCAGGTCAAGTTCGACCTCGGCCACCAGGGCGTGGGCGCGGTGCTGGTCAGCGCGCTGGGCTCGTACGACTGGCCGGCCGGCGGGCGCACCCACATGGCGCCGGGCGACGTGGCGCTGCTGGACACCCTGCCCGACTGGACGGTGCACGTGCCCGGGCACCCCGACGAGGCCGAGCGGCTGCTGCGGCACGCGGTCGCCGACGGGGACCGCAACGTCTACGTCCGGCTCTCCGAGCACCGCAACGGCGCGGCCCACCCGATCGCGCCGGGCCGGTTCCTGACGCTGCGCCAGGGTCACCGCGGCGTGGTGCTGGCGGTCGGCCCGATGCTGGACGCGGTGCTGGCCGCCACCGAGGGCCTGGACGTCACGGTGCTCTACGCCGCCACCGTGCGCCCCTTCGACGCGAGTGGCCTGCGCGCGGCGCTGGGCCGCGGGGCGGCGGACGTGGTGCTGGTCGAGCCCTACCTGGCCGGCACCTCGAACAACGCCGCGCACGAGGCACTGGGCGACCTGCCGCACCGGGTGCTGGGCCTGGGCGTGCCGCGCGCGGAGCACCGGCACTACGGTTCGATGGCCGAGCACCTGGCCGCCTACGGCCTGGACGCCGCGGGCCTGCGCGAGCGGCTGGTCAGCCGGTTCGGGTGAGCACGCAGGAGCGCGGGCCCAGCCGTCCGGCGGACAGCTCGCCCCACTGCCCCAGCACCGTGCCGCCGGGCCAGTCGGTGGGCCGCTCGCCGAAGTTCACGCAGATCGTGAACGGGCCGCGGTGCACCGCCAGGTGGCGCGCAGGCTCGTCCACGTCCACCCGCACGGCGGCCAGGTCGGGATCGGCCAGCTCCGGGTGGGCGCGCCGCAGCCGGATCAACCGGCGGTACCAGGAGAGCAGTTCGGCGTGCTCGCCGCGCTGAGGCTCGCTCCAGTCCAGCACCGAGGCGAGCACGGTGGCCGGTGCCTGCGGGTCGGGGACCTGCTCCGAGCTCCAGCCGTAGGCGGCGAACTCCCGGCGCCGGCCCTGGCGGACGGCCTCGGCCAGCTGCGGGTCGGTGTGGTCGGTGAAGTACTGCCAGGGGGTGGTGGCGCCCCACTCCTCGCCCATGAAGAGCATCGGGGTGAACGGCGAGGTGAACACCAGGGCCGCGGTCAGGGCGAGTTGGCCCACGGTGAGGCGATCGCCCAGGGCCCGGTTGCCGATCTGGTCGTGGGTCTGCGCGTAGCCCAGCAGGCGGTGCCCGTCGGCGGTGGGGAAGGGGCGGCCGTGGTGGCGCCCGCGGAAGGAGGACCAGGTGCCGTCGTGGAACCAGCCGCGGGTCAGGGTGCGGGCCAGCGCCGCCATCGGCGCGCTGCCGAAGTCGGCGTAGTAGCCCTGCGCCTCGCCGGTGGCGGCGGCGTGCAGCGCGTGGTGGAAGTCGTCGCTCCACTGCGCGGTCAGGCCCTGGCCGCCGGCCTGCCGCGAGGTGGTGGTCCGCGGGTCGTTGCGGTCGCTCTCGCCGATCAGGAAGAGCGGCCGGTTCAGCGCGGCGCCCAGCGTGTCGACGGCGGCGGAGAGTTCCTCCAGGAAGTGCGTGGCGCGGTCGTCGACGAGCGCGTGCACGGCGTCCAGGCGCAGGCCGTCGATCCGGTAGTCGCGCAGCCAGCTCAGCGCACTGGCGACCAGGTAGCCGCGGACCTCGTCGGAGCCGGGCGCGTCCAGGTTGACCGCCGCACCCCAGGGGGTCTGGTGGCGGTCGGTGAAGTAGGGGCCGAAGGCGGGCAGGTGGTTGCCCGAGGGGCCCAGGTGGTTGTGCACCACGTCCAGGATCACGCCCAGGCCCCGGCGGTGGGCGGCGTCCACGAAGCGCTTGAGCCCCTCGGGCCCGCCGTAGGGCTCGTGCACGGCCCAGGGCGCCACGCCGTCGTAGCCCCAGCCGTGCCGGCCGGGGAAGGAGCAGACGGGCAGCAGCTCGACGAAGTCCACGCCGAGCTCGACCAGGTGCTCCAGGCGCTCCTCGGCGGCGGCGAAGGTGCCGGTGGGGGTGAAGGTGCCCACGTGCAGCTCGTAGACGACCGCGCCGGGCAGCGGGCGGCCGTGCCAGGGGGTGTCCGACCAGCGGAAGGCCGCGTGGTCGACGAGTTGGCCCAGGCCCTCGGGCCCCTCCGGCAGGCGGGGCGAGCGCGGGTCGGCCAGCGCCGGGCCGCCGTCCAGCCGGAAGCCGTACCGCCGGCCGGCCGGCGCCTCGCCGTGCCACCAGCCCCCCTCGCCGGCGGCCAGTGGATGGGCGGCGCCGTCCACCTCGACCTCCACCCGCGCCGCGGCCGGGGCCCAGAGCTGGTACTTCACGCGGACTCCCGGGTGAGCAGGGCGACGGTCTCCACCGGGCCGCGGTGCGGGCGGCCGGTCAGCAGGTCGCGCCAGCGGCCCGGCAGCTCGAGGGTGGCCCGCTGTCCGCTGCGGGCCAGGGCGAACGGGAGCCGGCTGACGGCCACCGTCAGGTCCGGGCCGCGCTGGAAGGCGACCAGGTGCGGCTGCGCGGGCAGCGGCTGGTAGCGGCCCAGCGGGCGGGGCAGCCGCAGGGCGGTGCGGGTGAGGTGGAGTTTGTGGCGGGCGAAGTCGGACAGGCCGATTTCCGGCGCGGCGAAGTCCACCGGAGCCCGGTTGTCCGGGTCGACCAGCGTGTACAGCGGCTTCTCCGAGCCCTGGTAGAGGTCGGGCACGCCCGGCATGGTCAGGTGCAGCAGCGCGGCGGCCAGGCTGTTGCTCTGCGCGAAGGGCTCCAGGAAGGCGACGAACCGCTCGATGCGCTCGGTCAGCGCCGGGGTGTCCAGCACCCGGCGGGCGTAGTCGGTGACGGTGGCCTCGTAGCCGGTGTCCGGGTCGGTCCAGCTGGTGGCGAGCTTGGCCTCGCGCACCGACTTGGTCAGCACCGCGACCAGCCGCTCGGGGGAGATCGGCCAGGCGGCGACCAGGGTCTGCCACAGCAGCCACTCGGCGTTGCGGTCGGCCAGCCCGCCGGCCAGCTCGGACCAGGCGGTGCACTCGCGCAGCCAGCGCTCGGGCAGCTCGGCGAGCACCGCCAGGCGCGCCCGGGCGTCCGCGCTGCGCTTGGTGTCATGGGTGGAGAGCACCGTCATGGTGTGCGGCCAGTGCGCTTCGAGGTCCATGCAGAAGCGGTGGAAGTCGGCGGGCTCGACGCCCGGGTGCGCAGGATCGCCGCCGACCTCGTTCAGGCTCAGCAGCGGGAACCAGCGGTAGAAGGCGGTGTCCTCCACCCCCTTGGCGGCGACCGCGGCCGCGGTCTGCGCGAACCGGTCGCGGAACTCCTCCTTCAGCGCCCCGCCGCCCAGGCGGCCACGGCTGAGCAGCTCGACCAGCTGCCGGGTGGATTCGGGGGAGGCGACGGTGCGCTGCGCGGTGGAGGGGTAGGTCCGGTAGACCGTGTAGTGCGCCAGCAGCTCACCGAGCGCGGCGCGGATCTCCAGGCGCGGGTGGTCGGCCAGCGCGGGCTCGGCCGCGCAGATCCGCACCGCCAGGCGCACCAGCCGGTCCAGTTCGGTGGCCAGCTCGCCCTGCGGCGCGGTCAGCTCGGCCCGGCCCCGGCGGGCCGCGGCGGCGGCCGAGGAGGGCAGGCCGGTGTAGCGCTGCCCGGTGTAGTCGGCGTACAGCTCGGCCAGCCGGGCCGCGCCCGCGCCGTCGGTCAGCACGCCGTCCAGGTGGCGCAGCGCGTCGTAGCCGGTGGTCCCCGCGCACGGCCAGTCGGCGGGCAGCCGTTCGGGGCCGGAGAGGATCTTCTCCACCACCGTGTAGGCCCCACCGCTGTCGGTGGCCAGCCGCTCCAGGTAGCCGCGTGGGTCGGCCAGCCCGTCGGGGTGGTCCACCCGGAAGCCGTCCAGCACGCCCTCGGCGCGCAGCCGCAGCAGCACCCCGTGGGTGGCACGGAAGACCGCCGGGTCCTCCACCCGCAGCGCGATCAGGTCGTTGACGGTGAAGAACCGGCGGTAGTTCAGCTCGGTGTCGGCCAGCCGCCACCAGGCCAGCCGGTAGAACTGGCGGTTCAGCAGCTCCGGCAGCGGCAGCCGCTCGGTGCCCGCGCGCAGCGGGAAGACGTGGTCGAAGTAGCGCAGGGTGTCCTGATCCACCTTCAGCTGCTCCAGCACCGCCCCGAGCCGGTCGCCGAGCACCGGCAGCAGCACCCGGCCGCCCTGGGCGGCCCAGTCGATGTCGAACCAGGACGCGTACGGCGAGTCGGGCCCCTCGCGCAGCACCTGCCAGAGCGGGTCGTTGAGCCGTTCGGGGACCGGCACGGCCATGTGGTTGGGCACCAGGTCGGCGATCAGGCCCAGGCCGTGCGCCCGGGCGGTGCGGGCCAGCGCGCGCAGCGCGCGCTCACCGCCGAGCTGCTCGCTGACCCGGGTGTGGTCGACCGTGTCGTAGCCGTGCGCCGAGCCGGGTGCGGCCTCCAGCAGCGGGGACAGGTGCAGGTGGGAGACGCCGAGCCCGGCCAGGTACGGGACGGCGGCCGCGGCGTCCCCGAGGGTGAACGAGGGCTGCAGCTGGAGCCGGTAGCTTGCCGTGGGTGCGGGAGTCACACCCCATGCCTACCCGGTGTACCCCGGCCCTACGACCCGGAGCGCGCGGACGGGGGAAGCTCCGCGCGCTGCCGGGGGCGGGCGCCGGGCCAGGGCGCTCAGGCCGGCCGTTTGAGCACCAGCAGGGACCGGTCGGTGAGCCAGACGCCCTCGCCCGCCTTGACCCGCAGCCCGCTGCCCGGGGTGGGCAGCGTGGCGAGCGTGGTGTCCACCACCACCTGCCACTCCTGGCCGTGGTCCTTGGGCACGGTGAACTGCAGCGACTCGTGGTGGGCGTTGAAGAGCAGCAGGAAGGAGTCGTCGGTGATCCGCCCGCCGCGCCGGTCCGGCTCGGAGATCGCCGCGCCGTTCAGGAAGACGGTGAGCGACTTGGCGTAGCTGGCCCGCCAGTCCCGGTCGGTCATCTCGTCGCCGCCGGGGGTGAACCAGGCGATGTCGGTCAGCTCGTCCTGGGCGGTGGCCACCGGGCGGCCGCGGAAGAAGCGCCGGCGCCGGAAGACCGGGTGGGTGCGGCGCAGCCAGACCATGCCCTGGGTGAACTCCAGCAGCTCGGTGTCGCCCGGCCACTGCACCCAGGAGAGCTCGTTGTCCTGGCAGTAGGCGTTGTTGTTGCCCAGCTGGCTGCGGCCCAGCTCGTCGCCGTGCGAGAGCATCGGCACGCCCTGGGAGAGCAGCAGGGTGGCGATGAAGTTGCGCTGCTGGCGGGCCCGCAGCTCCAGCACCGCCGGGTCCGCGGTGGGTCCCTCGGTGCCGCAGTTCCAGGAGCGGTTGAAGGACTCGCCGTCGCGGCTCTGCTCGCCGTTGGCCTCGTTGTGCTTGTCGTTGTAGGAGACCAGGTCGCGCAGCGTGAAGCCGTCGTGGCAGGTGACGAAGTTGATCGAGGCGATCGGGCGTCTGCCGTCGTCCTGGTAGAGGTCGGAGGAGCCGGTCAGCCGGGAGCCGAACTCGGCCAGCGTCGCGTTCTCGCCGCGCCACAGGTCGCGCACGGTGTCGCGGTACATGCCGTTCCACTCGGTCCACAGCGGTGGGAAGTTGCCCACCTGGTAGCCGCCCTCGCCGACGTCCCACGGCTCGGCGATCAGCTTGGCCTGCGAGACCACCGGGTCCTGCTGGACCAGGTCGAAGAAGGAGGAGAGCCGGTCCACCTCGTGGAACTGGCGGGCCAGCGTGGCCGCCAGGTCGAAGCGGAAGCCGTCCACGTGCATCTCGGTGACCCAGTAGCGCAGCGAGTCCATGATCAGCTGGAGCACGTGCGGGCTGCGCATCAGCAGGCTGTTGCCGGTGCCGGTGGTGTCCATGTAGTAGCGCCGGTCGGCGGCCAGCCGGTAGTAGGAGGCGTTGTCCAGGCCGCGCATGGAGAGCGTGGGGCCCAGGTGGTTGCCCTCGGCGGTGTGGTTGTAGACCACGTCCAGGATCACCTCGATGCCGGCCGCGTGCAGCGCCTTCACCATCGACTTGAACTCCTGCACCTGCTGGCCGCGGTCGCCCAGCGAGCAGTACGAGCCGTGCGGGGCGAAGAAGCCGATGGTGTTGTAACCCCAGTAGTTGGACAGGCCCAGGTCGCGCAGCCGGTGGTCGCGGACGAACTGGTGCACCGGCATCAGCTCGATGGCGGTGATGCCGAGCTTGGCCAGGTGCTCGATCAGCGCGGGGTGGGCGAGCGCGGCGTAGGTGCCGCGGATCTCCTCCGGGATGCCCGGGTGCAGTCGGGTCAGCCCCTTGAGGTGCGCCTCGTAGATCACCGAGCGGTGGTACTCGGTGCGCGGCGGGCGGTCGTTGCCCCAGTCGAAGTACGGGTTGATCACCACCGAGTGCATGGTGTGCGGGCCGGAGTCCAGGTCGTTGCGCCGCTCGGGCGCGCCGAAGTGGTAGCCGTAGACCGACTCGTCCCAGTCGATGGTGCCGCTCATCGCCTTGGCGTACGGGTCCAGCAGCAGCTTGGCACTGTTGTGCCGCTGCCCGCGCGCCTGGTCGTACGGGCCGTGCACCCGGAACCCGTACCGCTGGCCGGGCTGGATGCCCGGCAGGTAGGCGTGCCGGACGAACGCGTCGGTCTCCCGCAGCTCGACGGCGCGCTCGCCGCCGTCGGGGTCGAGCAGGCACAGCTCGATCCGGTCCGCGCTCTCGGAGAAGACCGCGAAGTTGGTGCCCACCCCGTCATAGGTGGCACCCAGGGGGTACGGTTGCCCCGGCCAGACCTGCATAAGCCTCAACTTCCCTGCTGTCAGGGGGAGCTGACGCTCCCTGGGGACGTTGGCGCACCGCTGGGTGCGGTATGCCCGGTGACGCGCGGCGCATGTCCGCGCGCCACCCGGCGTGACGCACGGCACACCGCCGCTCGACGCGCTGTCAACTGTCACTGGCATGCTTGCCGCTCCGGGCCCCTTTCTGACGCTCTTTCGGCCCACTTTCGCCCGAACGGGTGTCCAGCGCGCCGATCGCGAGCGTGTGCTGACGGTCGATCGGCCCGCCGCCGCCTCCTGCGGCAACCGGCTGCCGGGGTGGCCGGCCGCGCAGTACCCTTGATCGTCACGCCTTCTTGGAGTTGAGGTATCGCATGGTGTTCCCCGCCGACGACTGGTCCGACGGTCCCGGCGGAGCGGTCCCCCTCGGTGGCGGGGGTGCCCGCGTCGAGGCGCCGACGGTGGTGCTCGGGCCACCCGGCGGCGGCCGGCTGCCGCAGCCCGGCAAGGGCGGCGGACAGGTGCCCCTCGAGGCGATCGGGCCGGCCTGGGACACCGAGCAGTGGCAGCGCGCCTACCAGCGGGTGCGGCTCACCGGGCGGGCGTACGTCTGGCTGAACCTGGTCGAGCAGCGGCTGCGCGCCCTGCTGGACGACCTGCTGCGCCCGGTCTACGCCCCCGCCCACGGCGCGGACTGGGTCACCGCGGCGGCCGGCCCGGTCGGCGAGGAGTGGGTGCGCCGGGCGGCGGCGGTGCGCGAGGTGAGCCGGCGCAAGGGCTTCCTGCTCGACCCGGACGACGACGACCCGCTGGTCTTCCTGACCCTGCCGCAGCTGCGCGAGCTGATGGTGCAGCACTGGCCCTGCTTCGAGCCGTACCTGGACGACCGCCGTGAGATCGAGCTGGCGCTGGACGAGCTGGAGGTCGCCCGGCACGTGGTCTCGCGCAACCGCAGCCTCTCGCCGACGGTGCTCGCGCAGACCGAGCGGGCCGCCGCCCGGGTGCTGAGCCTGCTGGACGGCCGCCCGGCGGGCGCGGCGGGGCTGCCCGCCGACGTGGTCGAGGAGCTGGTGGCCGGCCGTTACGCGGACGTCGCCGCGGTGCACGCCGACCGGGTCCGCCTGCAGCGCGAGCTGCCGGTGGAGGACCTGCTGGAAGGCGCCCGGCGGCTGGACGCGCTGGGCATCGGCCTGGGCATGCTCTGCCAGAACTTCACCGGCAAGCGGCTGGTGCGCCTGGCCGCCGACGGCTGTCGGGTGCGGCTGCTCTTCCTCAACCCGGCGAGCAGCGCGGTGCGCCGTCGTGAGCGTGAACTGGGCCTGGGACGCGGAGAGTTGGCGCGCTCGATCGAGATGAACATCATGCACGTGCGCCGGGTGCGGGCCCGGCTGCGCGATCCGGGCGGCTTCGAGATCCGGGTCTTCGACGAGACGCCGCGCTTCACCGCCTACCTGGTGGAGGGCGCCCGGGTGCCCGGCTCGCGGCGGCGCGGCGGCGACCTCGGCGTGGTGCAGCCCTACCTGCGGCGCTCGCGCGGGATCGAGTCGCCGGCCCTGGTGCTGCGGGCGAACCCCGCGACCGGCGGCGCCGAGGGCGGCGAGCCGGGCCTGCTGGAGGTCTACCGCGAGGAGTTCGAGGGGGTCTGGGCGGACTCACGTCCGGTCAGCTGAGGCTTAACTAACTTTTTCCTCCCCCCGGCGTGGACGCCGCAATCCGACATGCCTAAGGTATGCCTAAGCTAAGCCTGCCAACCGGCGGGTGATCGACGCCGGTTTCCGGGGCGTGCCCGGGGAGGAGTCCACTAACCGTGTGGGACGACGCATTTCCAAGCTTTCTGATCGGGCTCCGGGAGGGCCTGGAAGCGGGACTCATCGTCTCGATCCTGGTCGCCACCCTGGTCCGCTCGGGCCAGAAGGCCCGGTTGCCCCAGGTCTGGACCGGCGTGCTGGCCGCCATCGCGCTGGCCCTGAGCTTCGGCGCCGTCCTGACCTTCACGGCCGCGAACCTCTCCGGCACCGCCCAGGAGGCCTTCGGCGGAACGCTGAGCCTGATCGCGGTGGCCTTCGTGACCGCGATGGTGTTCTGGATGCGCCGCTCGGCGCGCACGCTCTCCTCCGACATCCGCGAGAAGGTGACCGCCGCGCTGACCATGGGCGCCGGCGTGCTCGTCACCACCAGCTTCCTAGCGGTGGGCCGCGAGGGGCTGGAGACCTCGCTCTTCCTGTGGACCACCGCCCGCTCCGCCGGTGAGGCCACCGGCCCGGCGATCGGCGCCACCGTCGGCCTGCTGCTGTCGGCCGGGCTCTGCTGGGGCCTGTACCGCCGGGTGCTGAAGATCAACCTGACCACCTTCTTCACCCGTACCGGCATCGTGCTGGTCGTGATCGCGGCCGGCGTGCTCAGCTACGGCCTGCGCGACCTCCAGGAGGGCGGGGTGCTGCCCGGCGCGCACGCCTACGCCTTCGACCTGAGCTCCTCGGTGGACGCCGGGTCCTGGTACGCCACGCTGGTGCAGGGCGTGTTCAACCTGACCGTCACCATGACCTGGCTCCAGGTCGCCGCGTACGTGCTGTACCTGGGCATCGTGCTGACGCTCTTCGTGACCGGGCTGCGGGCGGGTGCCCCGCAGCCGGTGGCCGCACCGCCGGTCGCCGCGCAGAGCGAGGAGAAGGCGGAGGAGAAGGCCGAGGAGACCCCCGCCGCTCCCGCCGGCTCGCGCAACCGCTGGCTGCTGCCGGCCGCGCTGGTCGTCGTCCCGGCCGTGGTGGCCGGCGTGGTGATCGCCGCCAGCGACGGCAAGCCGGCCGCGGCCGGCACCGTCACCGTCTCGGACGCCAAGGGCGAGTGCGGAAAGGGCTTCGGCACCCCGCAGACCGGCCGGCAGACCTTCCAGATGCACAACGCCGGGAGCAAGACCTCCGAGGTCTACCTGGTCAACCCGACCACCAGCGCGGTCTACGGCGAGATCGAGGGCCTGGCCCCCGGCACCACCCGCCCGCTCACCGCCACCATCGGCAACGGCGACCTGGCCTGGCGCTGCGTGCCCACCGGCGGCGAGGCGGTCACCTCCGCGTCGGTGCACGTCAGCGGCGGCACGGCCGTCAAGGCGGTGCTCCCGGTCTCCGAGGACGACCTCAAGGGCCCGCTCGACTCCTACAAGGGCTACGTCAACGCGGGCCTGGCCACGCTGCTGACGCAGACCCAGAAGCTGCAGGCCGACATCCACGCCGGCGACCTGACGGCCGCCAAGGCCGACTGGCTCACCGCGCACCTGCAGTACAACTCGCTGGGCGCCGCCTACGGCACCTTCGCCGACCTGGACGGCAAGATCAACGGCCGGGCCGACGGCCTGCCCGACGGTGTCAAGGACAAGGACTTCAGCGGCTTCCACCGGGTCGAGTACGGCCTGTGGCACGGCGAGAGCGCCGCGGACCTCGCGCCGGTCGCCGACCAGCTCTCCGGTGACGTGGCCGACCTCGGGCAGAAGTTCCCCACCCAGGACTTCGACGCCACCGACCTGCCGCTGCGCAGCCACGAGATCCTGGAGAACACCCTCCAGTTCGAGCTCACCGCCGACACCGACGAGGGCAGCGGCAGCAACCTGGCCACCGCCCAGGCCAACCTGGCGGGCACCCAGGAGCTGCTGAGCGTCCTGCAGCCGCTGATCGCGCAGCGCAGCCCCGAGCTGCTGAGCACCGTCAACGCCGACATCCAGCGACTGGGCGACCTGCTCGCCGCCGCCCACCAGGCCGACGGCAGCTGGACCCCCGTCCAGCAGCTCGACGCCAGGGCGCGCACCCGGATCAACGGCGCCACCGGCCAGCTGCTCGAAGACCTCGCCCCGATTCCCGACCTTCTTGAGATCCGGAAGTCCGCCTGATGACCACCCAGCCCGAATCCACCGGAACCTGCCCCTTCCCGCACGAGGCGGTCGCCGCGGCCAGGGCCGCCGAGGCCGCCCGCGCGGTCGAGG
>NZ_BAAALF010000015.1:0-68626 GCF_039528135.1 Kitasatospora nipponensis
CCGCCCCCCCCGCCCAGGCCGCGGCCGCCGCACGGCCCGCCGCCGCACGGCCCGCCGCCGCACGGCCCGCCGCCGCACGGCCCGCCGCCGCGGCGAGCGACCCGTTCTATACCTACGGCGGCAGCACGCCACTGGCCTCGTTCGCGCCGGGTACCGTCCTCAGGACGCGGACCCTGCCGTACCACCTACTGGGGTTGCCCACCCCGGTGCAGGCGATCCAACTGCTCTACCGCACCACCGACGCCCAGGGCCGCCCGGCCGCCAACGTCACCACCGTGGTGCGGAGCCTGACGGGGGACGGCAGCAGGGCGGTCTCGTACCAGTCGTTCTACGACTCCCTCGACCCGCAGGACAGCCCGTCCCGAGCCGTCGCCGGTGACGTCACCCTCGGCGGGGTGATCCCGAACGCCGAGGCCCTCTTCCTGGTGCCGCTCCTGGCGCAGGGCTACAACCTGGTCATCCCGGACACCGAGGGACAGAGCGCCGACTTCGCGGCCGGCCCGGAGTACGCGACCAACACGCTGGACTCGATCCGCGCCGCGACCCGGTCCGCGGACACCGGCCTCGGCTCCGAGACCACCTTCGGTCTCATGGGCTACTCGGGCGGTGCCATCGCGACCGACTGGGCGGCCGCACTCGCCCCGGCCTACGCGCCGGACGTCAACGGCAAGCTGGTCGGCTTCACCGAGGGCGGCCTGCTCGTGGACCCGGCGCACAACCTCAGGTACGTCGACGGGTCCCTGGTGTGGAGCGGCGTCATCCCGATGGCGGTCATCGGGGTCTCGCGCTCCTTCGGCATCGACCTCAAGCCCTACCTGAGCGACTACGGCCTGACGGTGTACCAGCAGCTGGAGCACGGCTCGATCGTCGACGCCCTGGGCCACTACCCGGGTCTGACCTGGAAGAAGATGGCGAAGCCGCAGTACGCCGACCCGAACTCGGTGCCGGCCTTCCTGGCGGCGGTGAACCGGATCAACCTGGGCTCGGCCCCGGCCCCGACGATCCCCGGTTACATCGCCCAGGGCAACGGCGGCGTCCTGGAGGGGACCTTCAACAGCCCCGCCGGCATCGGGACCGGCGACGGGGTCATGGTGGCCGGCGACGTGCGGGCGCTGGCCCGGCAGTACTGCGCCGCCGGCACCGGCCCGGTCGCGTTCCAGCAGTTCGACCTGCTCAGCCACGTGGGCGTCCCCGTCGTCTGGGCGCCGCAGGCCATCGGCTGGCTGGGCGACCGGTTCGCGGGGCGGACCGCCCCCTCCGACTGCGGCCACATCCCGGCCGGCAACTCCCTGGCCCCGGAACAGCCGGCGCGCACCGGCTGACCGCGCCGCCCGGCCTCCCCGGGTAGCGGGCCCGGGCCCGCTACCCGGGGAGGACCTGGGTGAGCAGCAGGGCGATGTCGTCGGAGCGGTGCGCGGTGCGGCGGGCCTTGCGCAGGAGGTGATCGGCGAGTTCGTCCAGGCTCGCGGCGGGTGCGTGGGCCAGCTCGGCCCGCAGCTCGTCGATGCCCAGGTCGATGTCGCTGCCGCGCTCCTCGACCAGGCCGTCGGTGTAGAGGGCGAGCACCGAGCCGGGCACAAGGTCGAGTCGGGTCTGCGGGTAGCTGCCGGCGCCGTCGACGCCGAGCAGCGGGCCGCCCGCGAGCTCCAGCACTTCGGCGCTCCCGTCGGGACGGCGCAGCAGCGGGGGGCAGTGGCCGGCGCGGACGGCGTGGGCCCGGGCGCCGCCCGGCTCGATCCACAGGTAGCAGCAGCTGGCGAGCAGCCCGGGGTCGAGGTCGACCAGCAGCCGGTTGGTACCGGCCAGGACGGCGTCGGGCGAGTGGCCGGCCGTGACGAAGGCCCTTACGGCGCTGCGCAGTTGGCCCATGATGCCGGCCGCGGCGACGCTGTGGCCCTCGACGTCACCGACCACCAGGGCCACCCCGCCGCCGGTGGGGATCACGTCGTACCAGTCGCCGCCGATGTCCATCCCGCTGGTGCCGGGCAGGTAGCGGCCGGCGGTGCGGATGCCGGGCAGGTGGGGGAGCCGGTGGGGCAGCAGGGCGTTCTGGAGGCCGCGGGCGACGGTGGACTCCTCGTCGTAGAGGCGGGCGCGTTCGAGTGCCTGGGCGATCAGACCGCTGAGCGCGGTCAGGATGCCCCGGTCCCTGGCGGTGAAGTGGTGGACCTCGTCGAACCCGAGGACGCAGGTGCCGACCGGACGGTTGGAGGCGACCAGCGGCAGGTAGGCCCAGGCCCCGATGCCCTCCGCGGAGAGCGCCGGGAACCTGTCGTCGAGTTCCCGCCCGGACTCGACGAAGAGCGGGACGCCGGAACTCAGCGTCTCCGTGCCGGGCAGGGCGGTGTCCAGTGGACGGCCCTCCAGCCCGTGCAGGAACCGGTCGTGGTGGCCGCTGCGGAAGAGCAGGTGCAGCCGCCCCTCGTCGACCACGTGGATGGCCAGGTGCTGACCGCCGAAGGCCGGCAGGAGCTGGTCGGAGACGACGTCGCACACCTGGTGCGTGGTGACCGCCTCCGTCAGCGCGCTGCTGAGCTGCAGCACGTGGTAGATGGCACCCAGGCGCGCGGGCACCTCCGGCGGTGCGTCCGCCGGCGCGTGCGGTGGCGCGTGCGGTGACGCGTGAGATGCCTCGGCGGGGTCCGGTGACGGGTGCGGTGCGGCGGGCAGCACGGTGCCGGTCACGCCGTTCGCGTCCGGGTGCAGGGAGAAGGCGAGCCACCGGTCCGGCGGACGGTGGGCCAGGAAGGTGGTGGGCTGCTGGCCGACCATCGCGGCCCGGTGCCAGTCCTCGTAGCCGGGATCGGAGAGCCACGGCAGGACGTCCCAGGGGCGGCGGCCGAGCAACTCGCGGACGGGTACGCCGAGCAGCTGCTCCAGGCTGCGGTTGGCGTAGCTGACCCGCCCGTCCGGGGCGAGCGAGAAGAGCCCCTCGCGCAGCCGCTCCACGGCGGTGAGGGCGGCCGCGCCGGCCGACGCGTCGAGCACGCATCCGACCAGATGGGCCCGCGCCTCGTCCCCGGGCACCTCCGGTACGCGACCCCAGAGCTCGACGGTGCGGTACCCGTCGGCGACGCGGATGCGCAGGCGGCGGGCGAGCACCCGGCCGTTCGCGACGGCCTCGCGGGCCGCAGCCCGCAGCGAGGCCCGGTCGCCGGGGTGCAGCCGCAGGGCCAGAGTGTCGGCCCGGCCGTCGAAGGCGCCGGGTGTCAGACCGAAGATCGCGCTCAGCTCGTCGTCGGCGACCACCGCGCCGGTGTCGAGCCGCCAGTCGAACAGGCCGACGCGCACGGACGGTGTGGTGGCGGCCGGAACCTCGATGGGCACCGTGGTGGCGTCGTACTCGAAGGCACCGCCGCGCGAGCGGAGGTCGGCGAGGGCGGCGCCGAGCCGGTGGGCGATGGCCCGCAGGTGGCGCAGCCGGGCCCTGGACAGCCCTGGATGCCCGGGCGGCGCCGCCCAGACGACCGCCAGCGCCCCCAGCCGCTCCGGCCCGGCCCTGACCGGCACCGACGCCGACCCGAACGGGTAGGGCAGGGCCACCGCGAGCTGGGGGAAGCGTCGCATCGTCTCGCCGGCGTCGGCCAGCTGGATCGTGCGGCCCGACCGGTAGGCCGCCGCCACCGGGATCGGGCTGCTGACCGGGATCAGCCGCCAGCCGCCGAGGAGCGAGGGCGTCGCACCGCAGGTGGCGGCCAGCACGATCGAGCGGCCGTCCCGGGAGCGCAGGAAGACGCTCGCGGCGTGGGCGCCGGTGTCCGCGACGGCCTTGACGACGGCCGCCACCAGGGCGTCGTCGCGCTCCGCCGACAGACCGTCGGCCTCCCCGGCCCCGGTCCCGGCGTGTGGTGTCGCCCGTTCCACCGGTGTGCGCCGACTCATGTTCCCGCTGTACGTCCGGCCGGCGGCGCTGTCAAGGCGGCACCCTCACGGCGGCACCGTCAGGGTGGCGCGGGCGGTTCAGGCCGGGAGCGGGGCGTGGCGGTACTCCTCCATCGCGTCGAGGAGCCAGTCGGCCAGGTACTGCGCGAAGGACCCCCGCACCAGGAGACGGTAGGTCGGCCCGGCGTCGACCTGGTGCAGGATCACGGTGACCTTGGAGAGCAGCGTCTGCGCGCAGCGACCCGGCCCGAAGGCGCGCGGGTGCAGGTCGAGCGCGCAGCCCTTCTCCAGGACCGGGCGGGCGGCGGGGCCGGACAGTTCGAGTGTCGTGCGGTTGGCGGAGACGTCGACGACCGATCCGGGCTCGTCCCGCAGGGCTTCGCGCAGCAGGTCGGCGGTGGCGGGGCCGGAGCCGTCCGGGCCCACCACGAGCCACTCCTGCGGGCCCAGCCAGAGCACCCGCAGGTCCCCGGAGAGGGTCACGGTGTTCGGGGCGGTCGGCAGCGGCGCGCCGAGCGCGGCGGCGATCCGCCGCGCGGCCGGCCCGTCCGGGTCGAGCTGGACGTCGAGTTGCGCGAGGAAGGGCACCTCGCGCAGTCGAACGCCCCGCTCCGCGCCGGTCGAGCGGGCCGCGAAGACGTCGGACAGGTGTCCGAGCGGGCTGCGCCGCAGGTGGTCAGCCGTCACGGCGGGTTCCCTTCGGGTCGTGGAGGACGGTGTCGGTGACGGTGGCGGCGATCACGCCGCCGGGCAGCGGCGCGTAGACCGTCTCGCCCAGTCGCTCCCGCCCGCCCGCGACCAGGGCCAGCGCGAAGGTGCGGCCCAGTGCCGCACTGCGGTAGCTGGAGGTGACGTGCCCCAACGCCTTGGCGGGTGGTGACACCCCGGCGTCCGCCACCAGCTGCGCGCCCTCCGGCAGCAGCACGGTGGGATCCACGGGCAGCAGGCCGACCAGCTGCCTGCGGTCGCTGCGCGCGGTGTCCGGCCGGCTCAGCGACCGTTCGCCGATGAAGTGCTTCTGCCGGGAGATGACCCACTCCATGCCGAGGTCGCGCGGGGTGACCGTGCCGTCGGTGTCCTGGCCGACGATGGGGTAGCCCTTCTCGGCGCGCAGCACGTGCATGGTCTCCGTGCCGTACGGGGTGATGTCCAGCCCCTCGCCGGCCCGGACGACGCTCTCCCAGGTGGCCAGGCCGTACCAGCTCGCCACGTTGACCTCGAAGGCGAGCTCGCCGGAGAAGGAGATCCGGCAGATCCGGGCGGGGACGCCGTTCGCCAGCCGGGTCTCCCGGGCCGTCATGAAGGGGAAGGCGTCGTTGGACACGTCGAGGTCCGGCGCGAGCGCGGCGAGGACCGCACGGGAGCGGGGGCCGACGACCGCGATGGTGGCCCACTGCTCGGTCACCGAGGTGCACCGCACGCGCAGCTCGGGCCACTCGGTCTGCAGCCACTCCTCCAGCCAGTCCAGGACGCCGGCGGCGTTGCCGGTGGTGGTCGTCATCAGGTAGTGGTCGGCCGCCAGGCGCACGGTCACGCCGTCGTCGAGGACCATGCCGTCGGCGCGGCACATCACCCCGTACCGGGCGGAGCCGACGGCGAGCCTGGCGAAGCCGTTGGTGTACACGCGGTTCAGGAACTCGCCCGCGTCGGGGCCCACCACGTCGATCTTGCCCAGCGTGCTGGCGTCCATCACCGCCACGCCCTCGCGGGCCGCGCGGCACTCGCGCAGCACGGCCGCCTCCATGGACTCGCCGGGCCGCGGGTAGTACCGGGGGCGCTTCCACTGGCCGACGTTCTCGAGGACCGCGCCGTGCTCGTGGTGCCAGGGGTGGATCGCGGTGGTGCGCACCGGGTCGAACAGGGCGCCGCGCTCGCGGCCGGCCAGCAGTGCGAAGGAGACCGGCACGTACGGGCCGCGGTAGGTGGTGGTGCCGACCTCGCCCGGTGAGCGGGCGCCCAGCAGGCGGGCGATGACGCCGGTGGCGCTCACGCCGGACGCCTTGCCCTGGTCGTGCGCGGTCCCGATGGTGGTGTAGCGCTTGATGTGCTCGACCGAGCGCATGCCGGCCCCGATCGCGCGCCGGACGTCGGCGACCGTCGCGTCGCGCTGGAGGTCGACGAGGTGGTCGTGCCACTCGGCGGGCCCGCCCTGCTCGCCGGGCACGATCCAGACCGGCCGTGGCCGGGCGGGCGGGCGGTTCCCGGCCCCGGGCGCCCCCACCGCCGTACCAGGGCCGTCGCCGGCCGCGGTGCCGGGCAGCGTGGTCGGGAAGCCCGCCTGCGCGGCCGCCCCGGCTCCGGCGGCGAAGCCGTCGCCGAGGCAGCCGGCCAGGTCGAGCACGCCCCGGGCGGCGCCGACGCTGACGACGTCCTGCGCGGCCCGCGCGGGGACGAACGCGGCCGCCCCGTCGTCGTAGCGGCAGGTGCCCTGGGACTGGCTCCACAGGTGGACGGCCGGGCTCCAGCCCCCCGAGACGGCCAGCAGGTCGCAGGCCACCTCGCGGACCGGGCCGTCGATCGCGTCGTCGGCGTCGAGCGCGGCGATGCCGACCGCGGCGAGGCGCTCCGTTCCCCGGGTGCCGACGACGGCCGATCCGGCGACGACCTCGATCCCGGCGCCGCGGGCCGCGGCCACCAGGTCGGCCGGCGGCTCGGGCCGGGTGTCGACAAGCGCCGCCACCTGCGCGCCCGCCGCCACCAGGTCGAGCGCGGTGGCGTAGGCGTGGTCGTTGGTGGTGAGGACCACGGCCCGGCGGCCGGGGAGCACGGCGTAGCGGTTCAGGTACGCGCGCACGGCGGCGGAGGACATCACGCCCGGCAGGTCGTTGCCGGCGAAGACCATCGGCCGCTCGTGGGCGCCGGTCGCCAGCACCACCCGGCGGGCCCGCAGGTGCCACAGGCGCTGCCGGGAGATGCCGGGGACCGGGTGCGGGCCGAGGTGGTCGGTGCGGTTCTCGGCGACGAGCAGGTAGTTGTGGTCGTGGTAGCCGATGGCCGTGGACCGGGTGAGGATCCGGGTCTCGGCCTGCGCGGCGAGCTCCGCCCGGACCTGCGCCACCCAGTCGAGTACCGGCCGGCCCTCGATCGACGCCGGCGCGGCGACCGACCCCCGTCCCCCGACCGGCTGGTGCCCCTCGGTCGACTGCCGTTCGGTCGACTGGCGCTCCGCGAGCAGGGATCCCCCGAGTTCCGGCTGGTCGTCGACCAGCAGGACGCGGGCGCCGCCACGCCCGGCCGCGAGGGCCGCGGCGAGTCCGGCCGGCCCGCCACCGACGACCAGGACGTCGGTGTGCAGGTGCATCTTGTCGTACACGGCTTCGTCGGGGGTCGGGTCGAGGCGGCCGAGGCCGGCGATGCTCGTGGCCACCAGGCCCTCGTACAGCTCGATCGTGGTCGCCAGCCGGGTCGGCTCCGAGCACGGACCCTCCACCTGGACCAGGGCGTTGGGCTCCTCCACCCCGGCGGTGACGATGCCGCGCGGCCGTTTGCGGTACAGGCTGGGGGCGACGTGCAGCACGCCGTTGGCGAGCAGTGCGGAGGCGAGCGTGTCGCCGCGCAGGCCGGTGTACCCGACCCCGTCGAAGGTGAAGCGCAGCGGGGCCGAGCGGTCGACCCGTCCGCCGTGGGGGAGCCGGTGGGAGCCGGTCATGCGGTCACCGGCTTCGCGTGGCCGTCCGCCGTGGGGCCTTCGCCCTGCACGGACAGGATCCGGTGGGTGACGGTGTCGCGCACCACGCTGAACCAGCGCCGGCACCCGGCGGCGTGCGACCAGCGTTCCGCGAAGGGGCCCTTGGGGTTGTCGCGGACGAAGAGGTACTCGCCCCACTCGGCGTCGGACAGGCCCTGCGGGTCCGCCGGGTGGGCGACGTGGGCCTGGCCGCCGTAGTGGAACTCGAGCTCCTCTCGTTCGCCGCACCAGGGACAGGCGATCAGCAGCATGGGGACTCCGGCCGAATGAGGTGTTCAGAGGTGTCGGTGAGCCGTGGGGTGTCAGTGCGCCACGGCGGCGGCGCCGTGCTCGTCGATGAGCGCGCCGGTGGTGAACCGTTCCAGTGCGAAGGGCGCGGCCAGCGGGTGCGGTTCGCCGGTGGCGATGGTGTGCGCGTACACCCACCCGGAGGAGGGCGTCGCCTTGAAGCCGCCGGTCCCCCAGCCGCAGTTGAGGTAGAGGTTCTCGACCGGCGTCGGACCGATGATCGGCGAGGCGTCGGGCGTGACGTCGACGATGCCGCCCCAGGTGCGCAGCACGTGCGCCCGGGCGAAGATCGGGAACAGTTCGAGCGCGGCGGCCATCTGGTGCTCGATCAGGTGGAAGGAACCGCGCTGGCCGTAGCCGTTGTAGGCGTCCACGCCCGCGCCCATGACCAGCTCGCCCTTGTGGGCCTGACTCACGTACACGTGCACGTGGTTGGACATCACCACGGTGGGGTGCACGGGCTCCAGCAGTTCGGAGACGAGCGCCTGCAGGGGGTGGCTCTGGAGCGGGAGCCGCAGTCCGGCCAGGTCGGCGAGGACGCTGGTGTGTCCGGCGGCGGCCAGCGCGACCCGGCCCGCGCCGATCGGTCCCCGGTTGGTCCGCACGCCGACCACGCGGTCGCCCTCGCGCAGGAATCCGGTGACCTCGCAGCCCTGGATCAGGTCGACGCCGTACTCGTCCGCCCTGCGGGCCAGCGCCCAGGCGACGTGGTCGTGCTTGGCGATGCCGGCCCGGGGCTGCAGCGTCGCGCCGAGCACCGGGTGGCGCACGTCGGGCGAGGTGTTGACGATCGGGCAGAACGCGCGGACCTGGTCGGTGTCCAGCCACTCGGCGTCGACCCCGCCGAGCCGGTTGGCGTTCACCCGCCGGGTGCCCTCGCGGACGTCCTGGAGGGTGTGGGCGAGGTTGAGCACGCCGCGCTGGCTGAAGAGGAAGTCGTACTCCAGCTCCTGCGGCAGCACCTCCCAGAGCTTCAGCGCGTGCTCGTACAGCGCCGCGCTCTCCTCGCAGAGGTAGTTGGAGCGGATGATCGTGGTGTTCCGGGCCATGTTGCCGCCGGCCAGCCAACCGCGTTCCAGCACGGCGACGTTGGTGATGCCGTGGTTGCGGGCGAGGTAGTAGGCGGTGGCCAGCCCGTGGCCGCCCGCGCCGACGATGACCACGTCGTAGGAGCGCTTGGGGTCGGGGGTGCGCCACAGCCAGTCGGGGTGCTCGGGCAGCTGATGGGACATCGCGGGACTCCTGGGGAGGGGGCGGCGTCGGTGTCAGTGGAAGGCGGCGTGTCAGGGGCGGGTGACGGTGCGGGCGCCGCGAGCAGGACCCGGCGCTGCGCGTGCGGCGTTGTTTCAGACTACGCACACTGTTGCGCCCAACACAACAGTTCGGCACGCGGGGTGGAGGGGGCCTTGACGGGCCCGGAGTGGGTCCCGAAACTGTTGCGCACTATGAGCGCAGTTTCGCCTGGAGAAACTCGTCGCCCAGGTGCCCGGTCGGCCGTCGCGCCTCACCCGGGCCTGCCCGACCGGCCGTAGGCCCCGCAGACCCCGCACCGCAGCTTCTCGCAGCCCCCGCAGCAACCTCGCCAGACTCGCAGAACCGGCGTCAGCGCCCCGAGAGCAACGGCAGGAACCCATGACCTTGCAGCAGCAGTACGACTTCATCATCGTCGGCGGCGGTTCGGCCGGCTGCGCGCTCGCCGCCCGGCTCAGCAGCGACCCGGCCAACCGGGTCCTGGTCCTGGAGGCGGGCCGGCCGGACTACCCCTGGGACGTCTTCATCCACATGCCCGCCGCCCTGACCTTCCCGATCGGCAGCCGCTTCTACGACTGGAAGTACGAGTCCGAGCCGGAGCCCTTCATGAACGGGCGGCGGATCTACCACGCCCGGGGCAAGGTGCTCGGCGGCTCCAGCAGCATCAACGGCATGATCTTCCAGCGCGGCAACCCGCTCGACTACGAGCGCTGGGCCGCCGACCCGGGGATGGAGAAGTGGGACTACGCCCACTGCCTGCCGTACTTCAAGCGCATGGAGAACTGCCTCGCCGACCCGGACGGCGCCTTCCGCGGACACCAGGGCCCACTCGTCCTGGAGCGCGGACCGGTCACCAACCCGCTGTTCTCGGCCTTCTTCGAGGCCGTCCAGCAGGCGGGGTACCCGCTCACCGACGACGTCAACGGCTACCGCCAGGAGGGCTTCGCCGCCTTCGACCGGAACCTGCGCCGCGGACGGCGGCTCAGCGCCGCCCGCGCCTACCTGCACCCGGTCATGAGCCGCCGCAACCTCCAGGTGCGGACCCGGGCGCTGGTCACCCGGGTCCTCTTCGAGGGCCGGCGCGCGACCGGTGTGGAGTACAGCCGGGGAGGGACGACGCACCGGGTGAGCGGCGGCCGGGTGATCCTGTCCGGCGGCGCCATCAACTCCCCGCAGCTGCTGCAACTCTCCGGCGTCGGCAACGCGGAGGAGCTGGACGCGCTCGGCATCCGCACCGTCCACGACCTGCCCGGCGTCGGCGAGAACCTCCAGGACCACCTGGAGGTCTACGTCCAGCACGCCTGCAAGCAGCCGGTCTCCGTGCAGCCGGCCATGAAGCTGTGGCGGCGGCCCTTCATCGGCGCGCAGTGGCTCTTCCTGCGCAGCGGCCCGGGCGCGACCAACCACTTCGAGGGCGGCGGCTTCGTGCGCAGCAACGAGGACGTGGGCCACCCCAACCTGATGTTCCACTTCCTGCCGATCGCGGTGCGCTACGACGGCTCCGCGCCGGCCGGCGGGCACGGCTACCAGGTGCACATCGGCCCGATGTACTCGGACGCCCGCGGCTCGGTGAAGATCCGGTCGAGGGACCCGCGCGAGCGCCCGGCCCTGCGGTTCAACTACCTCTCCACCGCGCAGGACCGCCGGGAGTGGGTCGAGGCGATCCGGGTCACCCGCTCGATCCTCGGGCAGAGCGCCTTCGCCGCGTTCAGCGACGGGGAGATCTCGCCCGGACCCCAGGTGGAGACCGACGAGCAGATCCTGCAGTGGGTCGCCCAGGACGGCGAGACCGCGCTGCACCCCTCCTGCACCGCCCGGATGGGCACGGACGGGATGTCGGTGCTCGACCCGGCCTCCCTGCGGGTGCACGGACTGGAGGGGCTGCACGTGGTCGACGCCTCCGCGATGCCGTACGTGACCAACGGCAACATCTACGCGCCCGTGATGATGCTCGCCGAGAAGGCCGCCGACCTCATCCTCGGCAACACCCCGCTCGCCCCGGACCACACCGAGTTCTACCGGCACCGCAAGGCCGCCTGACCGGCACCGGCTCCTGCCGTCTCACGGCACGAGCGGCACCATCGGCACCAGCGGCGTGAGCGTGCGGCGGAGCCGGGTGAAGGGCTTGGGCCGGTTGACGGCGAGCACGGCGACCTCGTGCCCGTCGCGTCGGTAGAGGGCCACGAAGGACCGGCTCGCCACGTCGCCCTCGACGACCTCGGGCCGGTCCTTCGGGCCGACGTGACCGGCCAGCTGGATCCGGACCCGGTACTGGTCCGACCAGAAGTACGGCGGCCGCGCCGGCGCGGGGACCGAGGTGCCCGACAGCAGCGTGCGGGCGGCGGTCCCCGCCTGCTCCGTCGCGTTGGTCCAGTGCTCCACGCGGTCGTGGCGGCCGGTGAACGGGTCGGGGCAGCGGGCGACGTCGCCCACGGCGACGACCCCGGGGACGCCGGTCGCGCAGCCGGCGTCGCACACCACCCCGTCGTCCACCGTGATCCCCGAGCCCGCCAGCCAGCCGGTCACCGGCCGCACCCCGACGCCGACCACCACCACGTCGGCCGCCAGCAGCCGCCCGTCCGTCAGCCGCACGCCGGTGACCCGGCGCTCGCCGGTGAGGCCCGCGACGCCGGTGCCGCAGAGCAGGCGCACCCCGTGGTCGGCGTGCAGCGCGGAGCAGACCAGTCCCATCTCCCGTCCCAGGGCCCGCTCCAACGGCACCTCGGCGGCCTCCACGACGGTGACGTCCAGGCCCAGCGCGTGCGCCGTGGAGGCGACCTCGGCGCCGATGAAGCCCGCGCCGACGACCACGACGCGGGGCCGGCCCCGGCGCAGGTCCGCGCGCAGGGCCAGGGCGTCGTCCAGGGTGCGCAGCGTGTGGACGCCCGCCAACCGGTCGGTGCCCGCCAGGGTGCGGGGGCGCGCGCCGGTGGCGATCACGACGGCGTCGGCGCGCACCTCCCGGCCCCCGGCCAGCGTGACCGTGCGGGCCGCGGGCTCCAGTCGCACCGCCCGCTCGCCGAGCAGCCACCGCACGCCCAGGTCCGCGTACTCCTGCGGGCTGCCGAGCGCGAGCGCGTCGACGTCCAGGTCGCCCTGGAGGAAGCCCTTGGACAGCGGCGGCCGGTCGTACGGGTGGTGGCGTTCCTCGCCGATGACGGTGATCGAGCCGTCGTAGCCCTGCGCGCGCAGCGCCCGCACCGTGCTCAGGCCGGCCAGCGAGGCGCCGACCACGGCGACGGACCTCATGCCGCCTCGCCCACCGCGACGTGCAGGACGACGAACCCGTCCTCCACCGTGACCTGGTGCGTGCGGAGCGGCGACTTGGCCGGCAGGCAGGTCGGTTGGCCGGTGCGCAGGTCGAAGGAGGCCGCGTGCAGCGGGCACTCGACGAAGCAGTCCTGCAGCCAGCCGTCGGCGAGCGAGGCGTCCTGGTGGGTGCAGGTGTCGTCGACGGCGTAGAGGGTTCCGTCGGCGTTGAACACCGCGACCGGCGCGGGTACGCCCTCGGTGATGCGCAGCGCCTCGCCGGGCGGCAGTTCGTCGATCCGGCACACCGTGATCATGGGAACCTCCAGCTTCCGATCACCGACCCCGCTCGGGGCTTGTATCGCATGACACAACACGATGCGTATGACGCAACATGCTTTCCGGCCGCCGAGGGGTTGTCAAGGGGGCGGCTGCCCGCGGCCGGAAGGTGTGCATAATGTTGCGTCATGAGCAACAATCTGAGCGGTGGGTCCCCCGGGGGGCCGGGCTCCTCGCGGCAGACGGAGTCCCCTGTGCAGTCCGTCGACCGGGCGGTGACGATCCTGGAGATCCTCGCCCGCCGTGGCGAGACGGGTGTCACCGAACTCGCGGTGGAGCTCGGTGTCCACAAGTCGACGGCCTTCCGCCTCGCCGCCGCCCTGGAGATGCGCGGCCTGGTCGAGCAGCCGGGGGAGCGCGGCAAGTACCGCCTGGGCCTGGGGCTGGTGCGGCTGGCGGGTGCCGCCACGGTCCGGATGGACCTGTCCCAGCAGAGCCGTCCGGTCTGCGAGCGGCTCGCCGTCCAGGTCGCGGAGACGATCAACGTGGCGATCCTCGACGGCAACGAGGCCGTCAACATCGACCAGGTCTTCGGCCCCTCCGCGCTGACCACGCACAACTGGGTCGGTCAGCGCACGCCGCTGCACGCGACCTCCAGCGGGAAGGTGCTCATGGCGTACCTGCCGCAGGAGACGCTGAAGGTGCGGCTCGCGGCCCCCCTGGAGCGCTACACCCCGCGCACGGTGACCGACGCGGCCACCCTGCGCACCCAGTTGGAGCAGGCCGTGGCCGACGGCTTCGCCTGCTGCGTCGAGGAGTTGGAGCCGGGACTGAACGCCGTCGCGGCGCCGGTGCGGGCGCACAGCGGGCAGGTGGTGGCGGCCATCAGCGCCTCGGGGCCGTCCTTCCGGCTGACCGAGCGGCGGATCCCCGAGGTGGCGGCCGCGGTCCGTGCCGCGGCCGAGGAGGTCTCGGCCCGGCTGGGGTACCTGCCGCCGCGGTAGCCGGCCGCGGGACCGCTCGGCAGGGTGGGGCGCCGGGTGTGGCGCCGGCGCCCCGCTGCCGTTCCCGCAACCGAGGTCCGGCGCAGGCTCAGCCCTCGGCCGCCAGGGCCTCGTCGGCCGCCGGCCCGACGGTGGCGGGCCGCGCCGGGGCGCCCGGGCGGCCGCGGTAGCGCAGGTACAGCAGCCCGCCGAGGGCCGAGATCGCCCCGGTGAAGACGATGGCGCCCCAGGTGTAGTACCAGTGGTCGTCGCCGTAGACGGAGGCCCGCGGCCAGGCCAGGTTGACGGTCATGGCCAGCCCGTAGACGACGGCCAGCAGGTTCACCGGCAGGCCCCAGCGGCCCAGGCTGAAGTGCGGACCGTGCTCCGGCCCGGGCCACCGGCCGCGCAGGCGGCGCAGCAGCATCGGGGCGGTCACCAGCAGGTAGGGGACGTAGAAGAGGATGATGGCGACCGAGGTCAGGATGTAGAAGACCCGCTGGTTGCCGATGTTGACGAGCAGCAGCGCGATGGTCAGCGCGCCGGTGACGAGGGCGGGCAGCACCGGGGTGCTGGACCGGGGGGAGACCCTGGCCAGGGCGGCGCCGAAGGGCAGGCGCCGGTCGCGGGCCATGGAGAAGAGCAGCCGGATGGCCGCGGTCTGCACGGCCAGGCAGCAGACCGTGACGGCGATCGCCGAGCAGACCAGGAAGGCGTCGCCCAGCGTGGTGCCGAGGGTGGACTTGATCAGGTAGGGCATGCCGAGCGTGCCGAGCTCCTTGGCGCTGATGTTTCCCACCGCCATCATCCCCACCAGCATCAGCAGGCCGCCGGCCAGGAAGGCGGCGGTCAGGGCCCGCAGGATCGCCCGGGGGGCGTGCCGGCGCGGCTCGGTGGTCTCCTCGGCCAGCATGCCGGCCGTGTCGAAGCCGTAGAACACGTACGCGCTCATGATGGAGGCCACCAGGAAGGCGCCCAGGTAGCCCCAGGAGTGCCCGGCGCCGGTGCCCGCGGTCTGCAGGACGACCTGCGGGCCGCGCCGGATGTGCACGGCGAGCATGACGATGAGCAGGGTGACGCCGATGAGCTCGACCGCGACACCGATGTTGTTGATCTTCGCCATCAGGCGGACGCCCACGATGTTGACGATCGTGGTGAACACGACCAGGCCCAGGGCCAGCAGGATCGCGTTCTTCGCGCCGTCGGGGGTGGTGGTCACGCCGGCGTCGGCGGCCCCGCCGACGATCTGGAAGGCCGACGAGACCTGCGGCAGGATCACCTGGTACGCCACGGCGACCGCGGCCGCGGTGACGATCGCGCCGATGGTCATGATCCAGCCGGCCATCCACGAGGTGACCGGTCGCGCGATCTGCTTGGACCACTGGTACACGCCGCCGGCCAGCGGGAACTGGCCCGCCATCTCGGCGAAGCACAGGGCGACGGCTCCCTGGCCGATGAAGACCAGCGGCCAGGTCCAGATCACGGCCGGGCCGCCGGAGGCGAAGCCGAAGCCGAAGAGCTGGAAGACGCCGGTCATGATCGAGATGTAGCTGAAGCCGGCGGCGAAGCTGGAGAAGGAGCCGAGGGAGCGTTCCAGCTCCTGCTGGTAGCCGAAGCGGGCGAGGTCGGTGGTGTCGTCGGTCGTGTCGGCGCCGGGTGGCGGCGCGCCGGTGGTTCCCGAGGTGCTCAAGGTCGCTCCAGTGGCAGGCATGGGGGAGGGGAGGAGGTGCTTGCTGCGCGGACCGGTGGAGTCGTCAGGTGCGGACGGACGGGGAGGGGGGAGTGATGTGACGCCGCGTCAGCCGGCGAACCAGTGCTGGGCGGCGGGGCTGGTGGTGCGCCAGACGTGCTTGGTCTCCTGGTACTCGCGCAGGCCCGAGGGGCCGAGCTCGCGGCCCGTGCCGGACTGCTTGAACCCGCCCCACTCGGCCTGCGGGACGTAGGGGTGGTAGTCGTTGATCCAGACGGTGCCCAGGCGCAGCCGGGTCGCCACCCGCTCGCCGCGTCCGGCGTCCTGCGTCCAGACGGCGCCCGCCAGGCCGTACGGGGTGTCGTTGGCCAGGGCCACCACCTCGTCCTCCTCGTCGAAGAGTTCGACGGTCAGGACGGGTCCGAAGACCTCCTCGCGGACCACCGTCATGCCGGCGTCGCACCCGTCCAGGACGGTGGGCCGCAGGAAGAAGCCCGCCTGCAGCTCGGGCTCGGTGGGCCGGCCGCCGCCGGCCAGCAGCACCGCGCCCTCGGCGAGCGCGCCCGCCAGCAGGCGCTCGACCTTCTCGCGGTGCTCGGCGGTGACCAGCGGGCCGGTCTCGGTGCCCTTGTCGAGTCCGTTGCCCAACCGGATGCGGTCGGCGCGGCGGGCGAGTTCGGCGGTGAAGTCGGCGTGCAGGCTGCGGTGCAGCAGCAGCCGCGAGCCGGCCGAACAGACCTGGCCCGAGTGCAGGAAGGCCGCGGTGAGCGCGAAGTCGACCGCGGCGTCCAGGTCGGCGTCGGCGAAGACGATGTTGGGGTTCTTGCCCCCGAGCTCCAGGGCGACCCGCTTGACCGTGTCGGCCGCCGCCCGCATCACCGAACGGCCGGTGGCCAGCCCGCCGGTGAAGGAGACCAGGTCGACCCCGGGGTGGCGGGCGAGTGCCGCGCCCACCGCGCCGCCGCCCAGCACCAGGTTCACCGTCCCGCTCGGCGCGCCGGCCCGCTCCAACTGCTCCTGGAGCAGCTGGAAGAGACGGATCGTGGTGAGCGGGGTGACCTCGCTGGGCTTGGCCACCACGGTGTTGCCGGCCGCCAGGGCCGGGGCCAGCTTCCAGGAGATCTGCAGCAGCGGGTAGTTCCACGGGGTGATCAGGGCGCAGACGCCCACCGGTTCGTGGACCACCCGGCTGATCGCGTCGGGCCGCCCGGTGTCGATGGTGCGGCCGGCGTCCGTGGTCGTCAGCGCCGCGTAGTAGCGCAGGACGGCGGTGGCGTCGTCGACGTCCATCCGGCTCTCGGCCAGGGTCTTGCCGGTGTCGAGCGTCTCCAGCCGCGCCAGTTCCTCGCGCCCGGCCTGGAGCGCGTCGGCGGTGGCGGTGAGCACGCCCGCGCGCCGGGCGGCCGGGGCGTGGGCCCAGGAGCCCTCGTCGAAGGCGGCCCGGGCGGCGCGGACCGCGCGGTCGGTGTCGGCGTCGCCAGCTTCGGCGACCGTGGCCAGCGTCGAGGCGTCGAAGGGATTGACGACCGCTCGCCGTCGGTCGTCCTCGGCGGGCGTCCAGGCGCCGTCGATCAGCAGACCGGCTGGGTCGAGGGATGGGGGCACGGACCGCCGCCTTTCTCATGAGTTGCGCGATACGAGACGTTTGTCTCCATGCGCAACTTGCGGCGAGTATGGAAGGGCCTCAAACCCCTGTCAAGAGGGCCGACTTGGCCGAGCCGTCGACGCCGCCCCGCGATGGCCGGCGGCGGGCTCTTGACAGCCTGCGGCGCGGGCCCGACTCTGTTTCTCATCGCGCAAAGAGATGCGCCATATGCAACTCGTGCACTGTCCTGGCCGTTCGGGGCCCCGGAACGCCGGCCCACCCGCAGCCCGCCGCAGCCACCTTCCGAGGGGACGGATGCTTTGACAGTCCAACCGAGAGTCGTGATCGTCGGCGCCGGCATCGTCGGCTGCGCCCTGAGCGAGGAGCTCACCGCGCGCGGCTGGACCGACGTCACGGTGCTGGAGCAGGGCCCGCTCTTCGCCACCGGAGGGTCGAGTTCGCACGCGCCGGGGCTGGTCTTCCAGACCAACTCCTCCAAGACCATGACCGAGTTCGCCTCCTACACCGTCCGCAAGTACTCCTCGCTCACCCTCGACGGCCAGTGGTGCTTCCGGCAGGTCGGCGGGCTGGAGGTGGCCACCACCCCCGAGCGGCTCGCCGAGCTGAGCCGCCGGCACGGGCTGGCCACCTCGTGGGGGGTGGCGGGCGACCTGCTCGACCCCGGGCAGTGCGCCGAACTGCACCCGCTGCTGGACCGCGACGCGATCCTCGGCGGCTTCCACGTCCCCACCGACGGCCTGGCCAAGGCGGTGCGCGCCGGCGAGGCGCAGGCCCGGCTGGCGATCGGGCGCGGCGCGCGGTTCCTGGCGCACCACACAGTCACCGGGATCGAGTCCGCGCACGGCCGGGTGCGCGCGGTCGTCACCGACCGGGGCAGCTTCCCCGCCGACGTGGTGGTCTCCTGCGCGGGGTTCTGGGGACCGAGGATCGGTGGGATGGCCGGGCTCACCGTCCCGCTCGTCCCGCTGGCCCACCAGTACGTCAGGACCACCCCGGTCCCGGCCCTGGCCGGCCACACCACCGAGGAGCTGGAGGCCGTCAAGCCGATCCTGCGCCACCAGGACCGCGACCTCTACTACCGCGAGCACGTGGACCGGATCGGCATCGGCTCCTACGCCCACCGCCCGATGCCCGTCGACCTCGACGCGGTGCCGGCCCCCGGTGGCCCGGTGATGCCCTCGATGCTGCCCTTCACCGCGGAGGACTTCGAGCAGTCCTGGGCCGACTCGCGGGCGCTGCTGCCCGCGCTCGCCGGGAGCCGGATCGAGGAGGGGTTCAACGGCATCTTCTCCTTCACCACCGACGGCTTCCCGCTGCTGGGCGAGTCGCCCGAGCTGCGCGGCTTCTGGGTCGCCGAGGCGGTCTGGGTGACCCACTCCGCGGGCGTGGCCCGGGCGATGGCGCAGTGGCTGGTGGAGGGCACGCCGCGCACCGACCTGCACGAGTGCGACCTCAACCGCTTCGAGCCGGTCCAGCTCGCCCCCGCCTACGTGCAGCGGCGCGGCTGTCAGAACTTCGTCGAGGTCTACGACGTCATCCACCCGCTGCAGCCCATGGAGGAGCCGCGCCCGCTGCGGGTCAGCCCCTTCCACGCGCGCCAGCGGGAGCTGGGCGGGTACTTCCTGGAGGCCTCCGGCTGGGAGCGGCCGCACTGGTACGAGGCCAACGCCGAGCTGCCCGAGCTCGCCGGCATCCCCGGACGCGGCGCCTGGGCCTCGCGCTACTGGTCCCCGATCGCGGGCGCCGAGGCGCTGGCCACCCGCCGGCGCGTCGCGATGTACGACATGACCGCGCTCAAGCGCCTGGAGGTCACCGGCCCCGGCTCGCTGGACTTCCTGCAGTACCTGACCACCAATCAGCTCGACAAGCCGGTCGGCTCCGTCACCTACACCCTGCTGCTGGACGAGAGCGGCGGTGTGCGCAGCGACCTGACGGTGGCCCGGCTGGGCCGCGGCGGCGGATTCGGCGAACGCTGGCAGATCGGCGCCAACGGCAACCTCGACCTCGACTGGCTCACCCGTCACCTGCCCGGCGACGGGTCGGTCCAGGTCCGCGACATCACCGCCGGCACCTGCTGCATCGGCCTGTGGGGCCCGCTCGCCCGCGACCTGGTCCAGCCGCTCGCCGACGCGGACTTCTCGCACCGGGGCTTCGGCTACTTCAAGGCCAAGCAGGCCCACCTCGGTCACGTCCCGGTCACCGCGATGCGGCTGTCCTACGTCGGCGAGCTCGGCTGGGAGCTGTACACCACCGCCGACCACGGGCAGAAGCTCTGGGACACGCTCTGGGCGGCCGGGCAGCCGCTGGGCATCGTCGCCGCCGGGCGCAGCGCCTTCAACAGCCTGCGCCTGGAGAAGGGTTACCGCTCCTGGGGCACCGACCTGACGGCCGAGCACAACCCCTACGAGGCGGGGCTGGGCTTCGCCGTGCGGATGGACAAGGGGGACTTCCTGGGCCGCGAGGCCCTGCTCGGCCTGAGCGAGGAGACGGTGACGCGCCGGCTCGTCTGCCTGCTGCTGGACGATCCGCAGGCCGTGGTCATGGGCCGGGAGCCGGTCTTCGTGGACGGCGCCCCCGCCGGTTACGTCACCAGCGCCGCCTACGGCTACAGCATCGGCGCCTCCATCGCCTACGCCTGGCTGCCGCGCTCCGCCGCCGAACCCGGGTGCCGGGTGGAGGTGGAGTACTTCGGCGAGCGGCTGAGCGCCACCGTCACCGCCGAGCCGCTGTTCGACCCGAAGATGTCGCGCATCCGCCGCTGACCGGGCATCCCCCTGACGAAAGGCCCACCGCCGTGACCTCGACCGAGCTCCCGTCGAGCCTGATCCGCACCCTCCCGGGCACCGCCTACACCGACCCGCAGGTCTTCGCGCTGGAACAGGAGAAGCTCTTCGAGCAGCTGTGGTTCTGCGCCGTGCGCGCCGGTGACCTGGCCGGGCCGGGCAGCTTCGAGACCGTGCAGGTCGGCCGGGAGAGCGTGCTGATCACCCGGTCCCGGGACGGCGGCGTCAAGGCGTTCCTCAACATCTGCCGCCACCGCGGCGCGCGGCTGTGCACCGAGGAGAAGGGCGAGGTCAAGCGCGCCTTCCAGTGCCCGTACCACGCCTGGACGTACGGCCTGGACGGCCGGCTCGTCGCCGCGCCCAACCTCACCAGCATGCCGGACGTCGACCGCACCGGCTACGGCCTGCTCCCGGTGCACGTGCGCGAGTGGCTCGGCTACGTGTGGGTCTGCCTGGCGCAGGAGCCACCGTCCTTCGAGGCCGAGGTGATCGGCGCCGCGACGGAGCGGCTGGGGGACCCCGAGGCGATCGGGCGCTACCAGACCGAGGGGCTCGCGGTCGGGCGCCGGATCCGCTACGAGGTGCGGGCCAACTGGAAACTGATCGTCGAGAACTTCATGGAGTGCTACCACTGCGCCACCATCCACCCCGAACTGACCGAGGTGCTCCCGGAGTTCGCCGGCGGCTACGCGGCGCAGTCCTACGTCGGCCACGGTGCGCGGTTCGCCGGCGACGTCGAGGGGTTCACCGTCGACGGCAGCGCGGGCGTGGACCGGATCCCGACCGTCTCCGAGGACCAGGACCGCCGGTACTACGCGGTCACGGTCAAACCGCAGGTGTTCATCAACCTGGTGCCCGACCACGTCATCGTGCACCGGATGTTCCCGCTCGCCGCCGACCACACCGTCGTGGAGTGCGACTGGCTCTTCCTGTCCGACGTCGTCGCCTCGGGCCGCGACCTGGACCCCTCGGTGGAGCTCTTCCACCGGGTCAACGTCCAGGACTTCGAGGCCTGCGAACGCTGCCAGCCCGCCATGACCTCGCGCGCCTACCGCTCCGGCGGCGTCCTGGTGCCGAGCGAGCACCACATCGGGGAGTTCCACGCCTGGGTCACCGACCGACTCGCCGGCTGAGGCGGGCCACGCCGGGCGCCGTCGGGGTGTGCGGTCCGCCTGCGAGGGGCAGGGTGCCAGGGTGATCCCCTTCGACATCTCGACCGAGGCGGGCCGCACGGCGGGGGTCGACGACCGCTATCCGGTCCCGGGCAGCGTGGTCGCGGCCGCCCACCGGCTGGTCGCCGCCCGTCCGCGGGAGTGCCGGCTGCGGGTGGTCGGCGCCTCGCGCGGTGGTCGGCCGCTGCACCTGCTGTCGGTCGGGTCCGGGCCCCACCAGGTACTGGTGGTGGCCGGGGCGCACGCCAACGAGCCGGTGGGCGGGGCGACGGTGGTGGAGCTGGCGCACCGGGTGCTGGCCGACCCGGTCCGTTGGGCCGGGGTCACCTGGAACCTCCTGCTCTGCGTGGACCCGGACGCGGCCGCCCTGGCCGCGGGCCGGGGCGGACACCCCGGCGAACTGCGCGGCTACTTCCGGGACTTCTACCGTCAGGCGCCGGAGGACCAGCCCGAGTGGGCGCCCTCCGTCGGCGTGCTGCCGCCGGAGAGCGCGGCGCTGCTGAGCCTGATCGAGGAGTTGCGCCCGTTCCTGCAGTGCTCGCTGCACGGATCCGAGGTGGGCGGCACCTTCCTCCAGAGCACCCGTGAACTGCCGGGCCTGGCCGAGTCGTTCAGCAGGTCCTCGGCCGGACTGGGGATCCCGGTGGACGCCGGTCCGTACGACACGTTCTACTGGCCCAGCCTTGGACCGGGCGTCTACCTGATGCCGCCGGTGCCCGAGGTCGAGCGTTCCGCGCCCGCCTCGTGGGCGGTGGGCACCACCACCTGGCACGCACCGCACCGCTTCGGGGGCACCACGGTGATCGTGGAGGTACCGCACTGGACCACCGAGCGGATGGCCGACGTCACCCCGATCGCCGACCCGGTGGCGGGCCTGGCCGCCGCCGCCGACCGCATGCGGCTGGGCGTCGGGCTGGTCGAGGAACTGCTGACGGTCGCCGGCCCCCACCTGCCCGACGGGTCGGACCCGCTGCTGCGTTCGCTGCGCGCCAGTCTGACGGCCTGCGCACCGCTGGCCGACGACTGGGATCCACGGGTGCCCCAGCCGGAGGCGCCGCCGTGGCCGGCGATGACCGCCGCCCGCCAGGCCGGCCTGGAGGCGTGGGCGCTGCGCCTGCCGCTGCGGTCGGCCGCGATGCTGCGGCGGGTGCTGGCCGCGGGCCCGTCCGCGGTCGCGGCGCCGCGCGCGGAACTGGACCGGTTGATCGAGCGGTGGTGCGCCGAGTACGAGGCGGCCTTCCGGCCCAGGTGGCTTCCGGTCGCCCGGCAGGTCGAGCAGCAGATCAACGTCGTGCAGGCGGCCGTCGAGCTCGCCCGTCCCGCCTGACCCGGGCGCCGGTGAGGCGGTGGTCGGGCGGTGAGGCCGCGGGCCGGGAGGGTCCCGGCCCGCGGTGCGGTCAGGTCAGCTGTTGAGGGTGGTGATGTTCCACCAGCGCTCGTCGCCCAGGTCCAGGGTGATCGGCACGGGGGAGCCCGGGCCGCGGTGCAGGAGGGCGGGGTAGGAGCCGTCGGGGAGCGGGCGGGTGGTCCACGGCTGCCCGCCGTGACCGCCGTCGGGGACGGAGGGGAGGGTGACTTCGACGGCGCCCGCCAGGTCCGCCGCGGTGACGCCGCTGGGCACCCGCCGCAGGGTGATGATCTGCTCGTAGTGCGGGCGCTTGACCAGGCGGTGGGCGAGGTGGGCCTCGTCGCCGGCGCCGTAGAGCAGGTAGGTGAGGTGGGCCGGGAAGTCCTCCTCGCTGAAGCGGCGGAAGGTCAGCACGCGCTGGATGCGCGCCGTGAAGCCGCCCGAGATCGGCTCCCAGACCCGGTCCTCGCCGTTGCCGGTCTGGGTGACCCGGTCCAGCCGGGCCGGGTACTCGGTGACGGTGCCGTCGCCGATCGGGGGCAGCACCATGTCCTCGGTGTTGCGCACCGCGTGCCAGCTCTCGGGGTGGTCGGCCCGGTCCTTGAGGTAGCGGTCGACGATGTCGGCGGGCAGGTCGTACCCGAGCACCACCTGGTAGCGGTGCTCGGCCATGCCGAACATGGCCAGGTGGTAGCCGAAGACGGCCTCCCGGCCACTGAGGATGAAGGAGTGGACGGACGGGTCCTCGTGGTCGTGGTCGTGCCGGGTGGTCATGGGGTTCCTTTCAGCGGAGGGCGGTGGGGCGGCGGCGCCGCCAGAAGGGCCGGTCGGCCCAGCGGGGTTCCGCGGCGTACACCGTCCGGTGGTTGTGCCGGTACGCGGCGAGCAGCGCGCCCACGTGGGCGCGGTAGGTGTCGAGGGCGGTGGGGTCGCCGTCGAGGTGGGCGTGGACGGCGTGGGCGCCGGTCATGCCGGTGTGCAGGGCGGTGAGGATGCCCTGGGCGGAGATCGGGTCGAAGGCGGCGGCCGCGTCGCCGACCGCCGTCCACCCCTCGCCGCTCGGGGAGCCGAGGTGGGAGGAGTGGGCGGACGCCCGCCGCGGCGCCCGCCCGGGCGGCACCTCGGTGGGCGCGGGGTGCCGCCCGGCCCGGTCCGCGACGTGCCGGGTGCCGCGCAGCAGCCGCAGGAAGGCCTGCGGTCCGGGCAGCGGCGGCGCCAGGTCGGCGTCGGTGAAGTAGGCCACCAGGCGCCGGCCGCCGGGCAGGAGCGCGGTGTACCACCAGCCGTCCTCGGCGGACTCGACCAGCGACGATGCGTCCAGGGCCCCCGCCCCGCCGCCGGGGGGCAGCGTCAGGTAGGCGGCGACCAGCCGGTCCGTGCGGTGCCGGGTGGCGCCGCACCGGGCGGCGACGGCCCGGCGACGTCCGGTGGCGTCCACCAGCCAGCGGCACCGCACCACCCCGGCCCCGCCGGGGCCGCGCAGCGCCACCGACCAGGTGCCGTCCGCCCGCCGGGTCACCCCGCGCACGGCGGTGCGTGCGGCGAACCGGGCACCGGCCCGCTGGGCCGCCGCCCGCAGGGCCCGGTCGAAGCGGGCCCGGTCCAGGTGCCAGCCGGGCCCGTTCGGGTCGTGGATGAAGTCCGTGCCGCCCAGCAGCGGTGATCCCCAGGCGGATAGGTTGGCGTAGCAGGTCAGGTGACCGGAGGTCAGCGGCCCCTCGCCGGCGCCGAGGTCGTGCAGCAGCAGGCGCGCGGCCGACGGCAATGCCTCGCCGACCCGCGGCGGACCGGTGCCCGCGTCCGCGAGCAGCACGGTGCGGCCGGCCCGGGCGAGCGTCAGGGCCGCGGCCGCCCCGGCCGGGCCGCCCCCGGCGACCAGCACGTCGCAGGACTCGGGGTCTCGGCCGGCGGAATCGGCGCGGCCGACGCGGCCGGGCATCAGGCGCGGTCGCGGAAGGGCGCGACCTTGTCGATGAAGCCGGCCGTCACCTCGTCGGCCGAGTAGCCGCTGACGGCGATGGCCTGGTCGATGGCCACCGCGGCGAGGACCGGGTCGGCGGCCTGCGGGACGTGCAGGGTCACCAGGTTCTGGGTGTGCGAGACGCCGGTGAGGTCGATCGACGGCGTCGACTCCACCTGCATCCGCTCGGGGAAGCCGGCGGCCCCCTCCCGGACCTCGACGATGCCCAGCTGGTACCAGTCGTCGATCATCTGGCCGAGCTGGTCGGCGTTCTGGCCCCTCAGGCCGCGCAGCCACACGGCCCGGCGCTCGAAGGCCTCGGTGCGCTCGGCCATCGGCCGACCCTGGTCCGTGACGACCGCGTAGTCCGCCTCGGTGAGCACGTGGTTGGGGACCCGGGCGGGCCAGAAGGTGGGCAGGTAGGGATCGTGGCGCGGGCCCAGGGCCAGCTCGTAGCCGGAGCGGCAGCTGGCCGTGTCGGTCTGCCACGGCACCGCCATCCAGCGGGTGAGGTCGCCGGGCCCCTGGGCGTACAGCGGACCGTTGACGGACAGGGCCGTCTCGGGCGTGAGCACCGTGCCGTACGAGGGTTCGGGCCGGTCGGCGGGCCGGTGGCGGATCCGGAACGGCGCCATGTACATCGAGGGGTGGCGGATCGGCCAGGTGACCTCGCAGCCGGGATGGAAGGCGTCCGCGAGGCAGAAGTCCAGCGCCGCGCGGTCCAGGGCCGCGGGCCGCTCGCCCAGCGCCAGCTCGCCGAGCTCGTGCGCCGGTTCGACCGTGCCCCAGTCGTCCTCGAAGTCGCCGTCCGCCCAGTACTGGAACATCCGGTACTGGGTGGGGGAGAGGGCCATGTGCTGCAGCGGGGTGCGCGGCGGGACGGCCATGCCGTCCCCGTACAGCCACGGCCACGGCACCGGCGAGCCGCCGTCGCGCGCGAAGTCCCGCAGCGCGTTGAAGACCTGACGGCGCAGCGGCTTGCGCCCGGGGGCGGTGCTGCTCAGGCGCCGCAGCCCCTCGGGGGTGACGAAGGGGGCCAGGCCCTGGTGCCCGTAGAACCCGGCGAAGCCCTGGTTGACCCACTGGTGGTCGCAGAACCGCTGCAGCACCGGTGCGATGTGCCGGCTGAAGGAGACCCGCTCGGGGAACGGCAGGGTGCCGTTGCTGACGAACACGTCGAACAGCAGGTCGTGCAGGGTGCGGATGCCCTTGAGCGCCGGCGCGTAGTTGGGCGGGGCGACCAGCACCCAGGCCGGGTCGACCGGCAGTTCGCGGCCGCCGACGGTGACCGTGGCGGTGACCGGGCCGTCGCCGGTGTCGTCGTGCCAGCCGTCGTTGTTGGCGTACGTGGTCACCGGGGCGCCGTTGTAGGAGGCGGACGCGCCGAAGCCGCCGAACACCAGCAGGTGGCCGTCCTCGTCGGTGCGCAGCTCGCCGAGGTAGACCTCCTTGCCCATGAAGGTGCCGCTGCGGAAGTGGTAGTCGGGGCCGGCCACGCCGCGGCCGCTCACGCTGACCGGTCCGGGGTCGATCACCAGGCCCTGGCGCCGGTCCCCGGTCACGTCCTTGTTGCGCAGCTCGGCCGGCTTGGCCAGCGGGGCGTCCGCGATGTCGAGGGCGAGCTGGAACTGGTACCAGGCGGCCTTGCGGTTCGCCAGGTGCGCGGTCCAGCGGATGTCGGCGTTGTCGGGGGTGAGTTCGGCCACGACCTCGCCGGCGGCGTCGTAGCCGTAGATCCGGAAGCGCGCGGCCTCGCGCTTGATCGCACCGGCGGCGTCCTTGTAGAAGCCCGGCTGCTGCGGGTGCGGGTCGGGGACCTCCGGTCCGACGTAGTACTCCTCGGGCGAGTTGCCCACCCGGGCGATCCCGATGGCGGGGTGGATCGCCGCCCGCACGACCTGGTCAAGCATGGGGGTGCCTCCCGTTGTCCGGTGCACGGCCCGCGACGCGGTCCGTTCGTGGACGAAGGCTATGGGGTGGACGGTTGACCCAATCGGACTGACACGAACGATCACCTGGATGAGTGAACGGGTGCGCGAAAGGTCGGCGGGGGTATGGAGTTCGAGCCGGTGGCGTTCGACCCCTGGCGTTCCGCCGCCGAGTCACTAACATGAGGTGTTCTCGCGTTTGAGCGAGTGGAGACGAGCAGCAGCGTGCGGCCGGTCGTCGTCGGCCGGGCGTGTCCAGCGGAGGTGGGTGGGTCCTTGAGGCTCCTGGAGCAGGGCGGTGGCCCGCAGGCGGTGGCCGGTCGGCCGGCGTCGCCGGACGCGTCGTGAGAGATGAGCGGAGCTCGTGATATCGGACGACCGGCCGCTGCCCGGTGCGCTGTCCGGCGCGCTGTCCGGCGCGCTGTCCGAGCCGACGGTCCGCGTCTCGGCGCGTTGGACGGCTTCGCTCAGCCTTGCGAACCTCGCGGTCTTCCTTGGTTTCTTCACTCCCATCCAGATCCTGCTGCCCGAGCAATTGGAACGCCTGGACGCCGCCCACAAGGCGGGCCTGCTCTCCTGGGTGACCGGGGTGGGTGCCGCAGTCGCGATGCTGGTGAACCCGCTGGCCGGAGCCATCTCGGATCGGACGACGAGCCGGCTCGGTCGTCGTCGTCCGTGGATCCTCGTGGGCGCCCTTCTCGGGGCTGCCGGGCTGCTCCTCACGGCGACGCAGCAGGGACTTGCGGGCATTGTTGCCGGATGGGCTCTTGCTCAAGCAGGTCTGAACATCATGCTCGCCGGGGTCAGCGCGCCGGTAGCCGACCAAGTACCGCTCTCGCAACGCGCGGTGGTGTCCGGGTGGACGGGGATCTGTCAGTCGCTGGGCCTGCTGGTCGGGGCGCTGCTGGTGACCGTGGTGGTCAGCGGCGTGGCCGCCGGGTACGCGCTGACCGCCGGGTTCACGGTCGCGCTGGCGCTGCCGTTCGTGCTCGGGTTCCGGGAGCCGGTGCTGCCGCGCTCGGCCCGGCGCCCACTGAACGTCCGGGCGCTGCTGGCCGGTTACTGGGTCAGCCCGCGCCGGTACCCCGACTTCGGCTGGGCCTGGCTGACCCGTTTCCTGATCAACCTGGGCAACGCGATCGGCACCCTCTACTTGCTCTTCTACCTCACCGACGCCGTCCACTACCCGGCGCCCGACACCGGTGTGCTGATCCTGACCGCCGTCTACACCCTGGCCGCGCTGCTGAGCGCCGTCCCGTCCGGGATGGTCTCCGACCGTACCGGGCGGCGCCGCGTGCTGGTGCTGCTCTCCTGCGTGGTGATGGCAAGCGCGGCGCTCGTCCTCGCCCTCTTCCACAGCTGGCCGGCCACCGTACTGGCTGCGGCAGTGCTCGGCGCGGGCTACGGCATCTACCTCGCTGTCGACCAGGCCCTGGTCACCCAGGTGCTCCCGGCAGCCGTCGACCGGGCGAAGGACCTCGGTGTGATCAACATCGCCAACTCCGGCCCCCAGGTCCTCGCCCCGGCGGTGGCCGCCCCCATCGTCGCCCACCTTGGCGGCTACTCGGGCTTGTACGTCGTCACCGCCCTGGTCACCCTCCTCGCGGGCCTCTTGGTCCACCGCATCCGCGGCGTCAGCTGATCGGGCGAGAAGCCGGCACGGGTCGAAGTCGACACCAGAGCCAGGGCCGCCATGCTTCGGAGGGAGTGGTCGGCCCCGACCGGAAGCTCCGGAGAGCCGGTCGGGACGCCCGGCTCGGCTGGCTGCTGCTTCCCTGACGGCGCGTCCGCCCCGAGTCACATTCCAGGCGTCGCGCTCGGCGGCCGGCGTGCGAGCGCGCGGAGGAGGCGTACGGTCGGAGTCCAGCGGGCCGGGCGGGCCACCGTGCCCGTGCAGGCGAGTTCGGCACGGTCGAGACTGTCCTCCAGACAGGCGTCGTGCATCGGGCGATAGGCCAGGGGCCAGGTCAGGCGTGCCAGGCTGCTGGTCCTCATCGCGAGGGTGTGCCGCAGCACGGTGCGTTCGTCATCGACGGGCAGCGCTGCGAACTCGTGGAAGCCGTGGAACCCGCGCGGCCCGCTGAAGGTGAAGCGGACCCAGATCCCGGGCACGTACGCGCTGACCGTGTAGCGGACCGGGCCGTGGCCGCCGGCCGCGCCCACCGCCAGCGGGCGGTCGAACTCCATCGCGGGCCAGTGCGGGTGCGGCCAGAGCCGGTCCGCTGCGCCGCCGGACAGGCTGTCGATGAGCGCGCCCACCTCGCTGCCGTTGGCCGCCAGCAGGCGCTCGTGCACGTTGTAGACGCCCATGCGCCCTCCCCTTCGGATTATTGGAGGTAACCCTCTAATAATCTGGAGAGTACTCTCTGATTCATGGCGAGACCACCCCGATTCGACACCGACCAGATCCTCGACGCGGCCGTCCGGCTGGCCGCCTCCGCCGGGCCGGCGGGCGTGACCATGTCCGCCGTCGCCCAGGCGATCGGCGCGCCGAGCGGGTCCATGTACCACCGCTTTCCCGGCCGTACCGCACTGCTCGCCGAGGTGTGGCTGCGTACCGCGGAGCGCTTCCAGGAGGGGTATGTCGCCGCGCTCGGCAGCGCCCCCGACCCTCGTGCGGCCGCCCGCGCGGCCGCCCGGCACGTCGTCTCCTGGAGTCGCGCCCACCTGCGGGAAGCCTCGCTCCTCCTGTATGGCGCCGAGGAGTTCGGCCGGTCCGACTGGTCCGAGCAGCACAAGGAGCGCGCGGACCTGGGCAACCAGCGCGTGTTCGGGTCCCTCGGCTCGCTGGCCGAAGCCCTCGGCGCCGTGGACCCCAAGGATCACGAGCGCGTGGTTCTGGCCCTGATCGACCTGCCGCTGTCCGTGATCCGCCGCCATCTGCGCGCCGGGCAGCCACTGCCGTCGCACGCGGAGGACCTCGCCGAGGAATGCGCGGCGGCCCTACTGCTGACCATCACCCGGCCCGTGGCCGCGGGGTCGGAGAGGCTTCGTCAAGGTCGGTCTGCAGGAGCCCCGGGATGAGCTGGGATCCGGTCACCACGTCCGCCCCTCTGACTCCACGAACACGAGGGGCGGCCCCGGCGAACCGGAGCCGCCCCTGGGGCGAACGTGACCACGGCGACCTGCACAGATCGGCACCGGGTTTGTGTGTGGCGTGGTTCAGCGGGCGCTGCCGAGGTTGCGGTCGCCGTCGGAGCCTTCGAGCAGGAGGGTGGTCTCCTCGATGCGGCGGAAGCGGCCGTCGGGAGCGAACTCGGCGAACAGGTAGACCTCCATGCGGACGGTGGAGCCGTCGGCCTTGTCGACCTCCATGGTGTGGCGGTCGGCGTAGCGGGTGCCGTCGGTGAGTTCCTCGTGGACCTGGACCGAGCCGCCGGCCAGGACGGTGCGCAGGTGGGCGATGTGGGCGAGGAGCTCGGTGCGGTCGGCCCAGCTGCCGTCGGTGCGCTGGCGGTAGTCGGGGGCGAAGTGGCGGTCGGCGGCCTCGTCCAGGTCCAGGCCCGGAGTGAGGAGCAGGTCGGTGAGGGCGGTGCGGATGTCGGTGTGGAGAGCGGTGCGGGTCATGGCAGGTCCCTGAGTGTGGTTTCGAGTGGGGGTTTGCGGAGCGGTGCCCGGTGCGGCGGTGCCTGGCGGGCGTCAGGCGCTGGTGGCGGCGAGGGTGTCGTCGAGCCAGTCGAAGATGCGGGCCAGAGCCGTGCGCATGGCGCCGGGGTGGCAGTGGGCGCCGGCGCCCTCCGCCACGGTGAAGTGCATCAGGGTCTTGGGGCAGGTGAGGTGCTCGTAGAGCTGTGCGGGCTGGCCCTTGAAGAACTCGTCCTCTTCGGCGTCGCAGACCAGGGTGGGGCACTGGATCTGCTCGGCGATGCCGTCGGCGAGGGTGTAGTCGAGGTAGGCGGCACCGAAGGCGCGGGGGGTGTCGACGCCCATGACGTACATGCCGTGGTTGAACGCCCAGCGTGCGGTGGCGTTGTCGGCCATGACCGAGTCGAGGGCGGCGTCGAGTTCGGGGGCGTGCTCGGCGCGCAGCAGGCGCTCGGCCTCCTCGCGGTCGTGAGGGGTGAAGCGGACGGAGACCTGGCCGAGGTCGAAGACGCCGTCGACGGCTATGCAGGCGGCCAGCCGGTGCTCGAAGGCCGCGGCCCTGGGGGCGAGCAGGCCGCCCATGCTGGAACCCAGCAGCGCGATCCGGCTGTTGTCGACCTCCGGGAGGCTCTCGGCGAAGTCGATCACGGGGGTGATGACGTTCTCCCAGTCGGTCCGGAAGACCAGGCCCTGGCGGTGGAGCGGTCCGGGCTGGCCGGGACCGTCGAAGGCCAGCACGGTGTAGCCGCGCTCCACGGCCGCCAGCGCGCCACCGAAGTGCATCTCCTCGGCGGTGCCGTCGAAACCGGAGTGCATGATCACGGTCGGGCGCGGCGTGCCGGAGGTGTCGACCCGGTAGAGGTAGCCGGGCAGCGTCGTGCCCTCGTAGGGGATCTCGACCGGCTCGATGACCGGGGTGAACAGCGCGGCCGCCGCCCGGAAGCAGACGACGCTGCGGTCGTAGGCGTGGTCGTGGCGCGGGTCGCACGGGTGGCCGTGCAGGAAGAACTCCGCCGAGCGGTAGTAGTTGGAGGCCCGCAGGAACCCGTCCCGGGCGCTGACCTTGTGACCGGCCTTCAGCGCACGCTCGGCCTCGTCGGCCACCCGGTCCGCGGTGGCCAGCCACTCGTCGTGCCAGCTGTCGTAGTCGCCCTCGACGATGCGCTCGCCGGTGGCGACGACCTCGCCGAAGTCGGCGCCGCCGTAGGCGATGTGGCTCATCGAGCGCAGGGTCTCGTACCAGAACTGGGTGTTGTTCGGGAACAGCAGGTTCTTCATGACAACCTCCTCGGCGTTAAGCACTGATCTGTGCTTGTGGTGAGGACTGTAGACCCATGGAGCGCCATCAAGCAAATATCTGTGCTTGGGGCGTAGGATGAGGAGGTGACTCCGAAACAACCCTCCGAACGCATCCGCAAGAGCCCCGAGCAGGTCCGCGCGGCCGTCCACCAGGCGGTCATCGACCTGCTGACCGCCACCGACGGCGCCGACCCGACCATCCCGGCCATCGCCCAACGCGCCGGCGTCAACCACACCAGCATCTACCGGCGTTGGGGCAGCCGCGAGGCCCTGCTCGCCGACGTCGTCACCACCCGTCTCGAACGCGACTCGCCGCTGAACGACACCGGCAGCCTGCGCGGCGACCTCACCGCCTGGGTGCGGGCCGGCGTCGACAGCATCCGCACACCCGAGGGCCGCCTCCTCATCCGCGCCGTCGCCCTGTCCATGCCGGGCAGCGCCGACGCACAGACCGAGCGCGACCAGCACTTCCGGCGCCGCCTGCAGTCCATCGAGAACATCCGCGAACGCGCCACAGCCCGCGGCGAGACCCCCCCGCCCCTGGACCAGATCCTCGACCAGCTCCTCGCACCGCTCTACATCCGGGCGATCTTCGGCATCGACCCGCCGGCCTCCGGCTACCCCGAACTCCTCGTGAACCGACTGCTCGGCACCTGACCGTTGTCCCTCGGTGGAGGCGGCCGCCGTCGCGGTCGCCGAGCACCGCCCGATGCCGGGAACCGTTGCGGGAGTTGACCCGGTCCCTCTTCACCATCAAGCGCAACAGGTCCGGACCCGCCGAGGCGAGGTTCTCCTCCAGCAGCGCGGCGGACGACCGCTGTCAGGTGCGGTCATCGTGTTGGTCTCCTCCTCGAACGTCCCTGGACGCAACACCGCTCCTGCGCCCACGCGGAGGTTGCCCGGGTCTGCGCGCGGATGAGCAGGTCCCGGTGGTCCTGTGCGCCGGGTCCGCGGACGCCCGTGGGGCCGGCGGAGTGGGAAGTCGGCTGGTCCGACCTCCCACTCCGCCGGCCCCCGTGTAGCCCTCCGGCCGTCCACACCACGATGTTCTGCCCGGCTCACCTCGTCGCGGCGTCAGTCGATCGACCGCGCAGCCGCGCCGTCCCCTTCCGGTGCCCCGTCGCAGGCCAGTGCGCGCGCCCGCATGTCGTCGGCGCGGGAGCTTCCGGCCTCGCCCAGCAACTCCGCGGCCCGCAGCCAGCTCGCACGAGCCGCGCGACCGTCCCCGAGGTCCCGCTGGGCCTCGGCCAGATGGTCGAGCACCTCGGCCTGGTTGTACGGGTTGAGGACCTCCCCGTAGAGCCGCAGAGCGTTCTCGAAGTGGTGGACGGCCTCGCGTAGTTCGCCCAGGTGGTACAGCGCGTAGCCGATGCTGTCCCAGGTCGCGGCCTCGCTGAAGCGGTTGCCGGTCTCCTGCAGCAGGGGCAGCGCCTCCCGGCAGACGGCCACGGCCTCGCAGTGCCTGCCGAGCAGGGTCAGGTACCAGCCCACGGCGTTGAGTTCGCGCGCTACGAGGTTGGGATCCGCCGAGTCCCGGTAGATCGCCAGCGCGGCACCGGCGTGGTCGAGGGCCTCCTGGTAGCGCCGCTGGCGCCCCCGAACCCAGCCGATGCTGCGCTGCGCATGGGCCTGGTCGAGCTCCGGCAGGCAGTCGAGCTGACGCCCGATCAGCTCGACGAGCCGATCGGCCTCCCCGCCCTGACCGGTCTCGGCCAGGGCGCGGGCCAGGCTGGAAGCGGTGATGCTGACTGCCACCGGGTCGTTGAGGACGACAGCGGCATCGAGGGCCAGCCGCTGCATCGCGATCTCGTCGGCCCACTGCCCCTGGGCGGAGAAGTACGGGACGCAGTCCTTGGCGAGGCCCAGGCGGAAGTGGAGCAGCCTGGGGTCGTCGGTCTTCCGCAAGGCGGCCAGGATGGTGCGCTCTTCCTGCTGGAACCAGGCGATGGCCTGCTCACGGTTGTCGAACGGGAGCAGGGCGACCCTGGGGTCCGGATCCTGGTCCAGATCGAGGACGAGGCGGGTCTCCAGCGCCCGAACCGCCGCGCGGGCGTTGTGGCGGAGGTATTCGAGGAGGCGGAGCTCGGCGGCGTGCCGGTCGTCGGACTCCCGGTCGAGCAGATCGGCGGCATGTTCGCGGACGAGGTCGTGCAGCACGAAGTGCCCGTCCGCGTCCCGGGTGAGCAGGCTGGCCGAGGTGAGGCAGCGCAGCAGCCGGCGTGCGGTCGCGATCGGCTCGCCCACGGTGGAGGCCGCCGCCTCGGCGGAGAACACCGGGCCCGGGAGCAGGGTGAGATGCCTGAACAGGCGGGCGCTCGCCGGGTCGAGCGCCCGGTAGGAACAGGAGAAGACGGCGCGGATGTCCGTGCCGGGGTCGTCCGTGCTGAGGGCGTCCAACCGGGAGTGAGTGCGGGTCAGTTCGTCGGCCGCGACACGCAGGGAGAGCGCGGGCTCCGCGGCGAGTTGGGCGCCGAGGATGGCCACCGCAAGCGGGAGCCCCCCGCACTGCTGCGCCAACTCGGCCGCACTCGTGGGATCGACGGCCGCGCGCTCGGCGCCGATGCGTGCGGAGAGGACCTCGACGGCCTCGCCGGCCGTCCACAGGCCGAGGTCGATCAGATGGGCCTCGTCGGTCGCGGCGAGTCCGGTCAGATGATTCCGGGAGGTGATCACCGTGAGGCAGCCCGACGTCTTCGGAAGCAGCGGCCGCACCTGCTGGGAGTCGCGGGCGTTGTCCAGGACCACGATCATCCGTCGGTCTGCGATCTGTGCCCGGAACAGGGCGGTGCGCTCCTCGGTTCCGTCGGGGATCGACGCACCGGCGACACCGAGCGCCGTGAGGAATCCGCCCAGGACCTCGCCGGGGTCCAGCGAGCTCGCCGACGGGTCGAAGCCACGGAGGTTCACGTAGAGCTGGCCGTCCGGGAACCGGTCGGCGACCCGGTGGGCCCAGTGGACGGCCAGGCTGGTCTTGCCGACCCCGGCCATGCCGCCCACCGCGGCGACCGGCGGGTGCCCTGCGGCTGCGTCGCTGCCGCAGCCGATGCGCAGGAGCCGCGTCAGTACGTCCTGTCGCCCGCGGAACGCGCGCAGGTCGGGTGGCAGTTGACGTGGGATCCGGCGTTCGGGGACCGGACCGCCCCGGCGTGCGGCTGACTCCAGGGTCCGGCGCCCGGTCTCGTCGAGGTCCAAGGCGTTCAACAGCTCGGTGAGCGTGCTCGGCCGGGGAAGGCTGCGACCGCGTTCCATGTCGCCGATCGCGCGGACGCTGACACCGGACGCGGCGGCGAGTCCCTCGAGCGTGAGCCGGCTGCCCTCGCGCGCTCGGCGCAGCAGCTTGCCGAAGGTCGCCTGCTCCACCCTGTCACCCCCCTGACCGCCCGTTCTGCGGAGATCATCGCACTGCCCGAGGCGGTTCGCGAAGCTGCCTGCCAACTGCCTGCCAACCGCCTGGTCCCCGCGGGGCGGGGAGGCGATGCTGATGTCCCGCGAAGCGCTCTCCCACCCGGAGCGAGTGGGACCCGAGGCCGCCGGGCGAGTGCGCTGCCGTGACGAACCACCCCCGTCTGGAGGAGCGGCAGAACCATGGAGTCCGTTGCCACGCCCCTCGTCGGTCGGGAAAGCGAACGATCGGTGCTCTCCTCGTTCCTGGCCGCGCCCCAGGGGCAGGCCCTGGTTCTCAAGGGCGAGACCGGCGTCGGCAAGAGCGCTCTGCTGGAGCAGCTCGCGCAGCAGGCGACGGGAGCCGGCTTCCGGCTGGTCCGAGCGGTCGGCGTCGAGGCGGAATCGGACCTGCCGTTCGCCGGCCTGCACCAGTTGCTCTTCCCGCTGCTCCCGCACGCCGTGCAGCTGGACAGCATGCGCAGGGCCGCGTTCGACGTGGTCTTCGGACGCAGTGGCGAGAAGGCTCCCTCCGTCATGGCGCTCGGAATCGCCGTCCTCGACCTGGTCATGGTCGCGGCTTCGTACGGGCGACTCCTGTTGATGCTCGACGACGGCCAATGGCTGGACCCGGCCAGCGCCGAGGTCTGCGGGTTCGTCGGCCGCCGGCTCGCCGGCAACGGCGCGAAGCTCGTGGTGGCCCTGCGCCCCGAGAAGTCCTCGGGCTTCGACGCGGCGGCCCTTCCGGTACTGCCGGTGCCGCCACTGTCCGAGGACGCCGCGGCGCAACTGCTCGACGCGCGCCATCCGCGGGTGGACCCGCACGTCCGCCGCGTGACCCTCGACCAGGCGCAGGGCAACCCCCTCGCCCTCGTGGAACTCCCGCCGTACCTCGCCGCTCAGGTCCCCCCGGCCGCTCCCGCCGGGTCGTCGGGACACGGGCTCGTGCCGCTGCCGGATCGATTCCGGCAGGTGTACGGGGCGCGCCTCGCCGCCCTTGGGCCGGCGCTGCGCGCAGAACTCCTGCGCGGCGCGTTGGACGGCGTCCACGCCGGAGCCGTGGCCGGCCCCGTCCGCGCGGTGCGGTACCGCATGAGGGATGTGGACGAGGCGGTCGCGGCGCAGGTGCTGGACCTGGACGCCGTCACCGGGGAGTTCGTGTTCCGGCATCCCCTCGTGCGGTCGACGGTCGTACGGTTGGCGACCCCGAGCGAGCGCCGGTCGGCGCACGGCGTGTTGGCACAGGTGCACCGGGAGGACATCGAGCGGCGGGCCACGCACCTGGCCGGCGCCACGGTTGATCCGGACGAGGAGGTGGCGGCCGCGCTGGAGGAGGCCGCCGCATCGGCGACCCGGCGCGGTGGGGCGGCGGCCGCGGTGACCTGGCTGACCCGTGCGGCGGAACTGAGCCCCGGCCCGGCGGACCGCGCCCGTCGGCTCGGTGACGCGGCGTTCGTCGCCGGGTTCGCGGGACGCCTCGACCAGGCCCGGCGCCTCGCCGACACCGACGGGCTGACCGGCGGGGCGGGCAGGCCGGCCGCAGTCGTGGCCTTCGCCTACGGAGCCCTGTACCAGGACGGCGACGTGCGGTCGTCGCACCGCCAGGTGGTCGCAGCCATCGAGGGGATCCGCGACAGCGGAGCCGCGGGGCCGAGCCCTGAACTGACGCGGCTCGTGAACCTCCTCATGGCTGTCAGCCAGTTCGCCGGCGACCGCGAGTCATGGCGGCGGACTCATCAACTCCTCGCTTCCTTGGGTGACTTGGTGCCCACAGAATCGCGCATCTACCAGGACGCCTGGTGCGACGTCGTCCGCCGTGGCGCCGGTGTCGCGGAGCGGGTCGCCAAGGCGTTCGCGGTCTTTCCGAGCCTGGACCCGTGGGACGTCACCCGACTCGGCGTCGCTGCCTACCACGTCGACACCCTGAACCACTACCGCACCCACCTGGTGCGCAGCGTGGAGCGCGAACTGCGGACCGGGGCCGTGGGGACCGCCATGACCATGCTGCACCTGATCGTCCTGGACCAGATCGCGTCGGGCGAATGGGATGCGGCCGAGCGGACCGGGCAGCAGGTGCTGGAACTGACGCAGGCGCACGGTCACGTGCTCTTCGTCCACCAGAGCCAGGCCTATCTGGGTCTCCTCGCGGCCCTTCGCGGGGATCTGGACCGGGCCCGGGAGCTGCGAGCCGTTGTCGACCGCTGGGCCAGGCCGCGCGGGATCGGCTTCCTCGTCCAGGTTGCGGACGCGGTGGCCACCACCGCGGCGCTGAGCGACGGGGACTACGAGACCGCTTACCTCCACGCGCTCGGCATCACCGCGCCGGAGTCGTTCGAGCCCTGTGCGCACCAGGCCCCGCGGACCCTGCTCGACCTCGTGGAAGCGGCCCTGCACACGGGTCGTGTCGAGATCGCCCGCCGCCATGCCCGGGCGGCGCAGGCGGCGGGCCTGCCGCAGGTATCCCCGCGCCTGGCGCTGACCACCATCGGGGCCCTTGCCATGACGGCCGAGGACGACGACGAAGCGCTCGAGCTGTTCCGACGGGCCGAAGCACATCCGGCGGCCGCGGACTTCCCGTTCGAGTCGGCGCGGATCCGCCTGGCCCACGGCATCCGGCTGCGCCACGGACCGGGCCCCAGAGGGGCTCGTCCGGTGCTGGGGGAAGCCGCCGAGACGTTCGAGCGGCTGGGCGCCAAGGGCTGGGCCGGGCGGGCACTGGCCGAGTTGCGCGCCTGCGGCGGGGCAGCGCCTTCTGCTGCCACGAACGTGGCGGCGCTGACCTGGCAGGAGCGCCGGATCGCCGACCTCGCCGCGAGCGGCCTGACCAACAAGGAGATCGGCGAGCGGACCCACCTGTCCCCCCGGACCGTCAGCTCACACCTGTACCGGGTGTTCCCCAAGCTGGGCGTCACCTCGCGGGCAGCCCTGCGCGATGCGCTGGCCGCGTCCCCGGAGAGGGCCTAGGCGGCCGGGCCGGAGGGAGTGTCCCGTCGCGGTGATCCAGACGAGCGCCGCGCACGTGAAGGCCGCACCGGCGAACACCAGCGGGCGCACGATGGAGTCCTCGCGCCCGCTCGCCGGCAGCGCTGCCGCCGCGGCGAGGGCCAGCGGCGGCAGCGCGCGGGAGCGGCGGGCGCCGGCCCGCTCGCCGCGGTCGCCCCGCACACCCGGCTCGCCGCGTGGGAGCAGCGCGGTGGCCGTGGCGTGGCAGGCGCAGGCCAGCAGGGTGGCGCCGAGGTCGTCGCCGGGCCGGTGCCAGGAGAGTGCTTGCACGGCGCCGGCGGTGACGGCGAGCCAGAGTGCGCCGAGGGCCGCGACGTACGGTCGGGCGCTCGGGGAGGCGACGACTGCGGCCCCGAGAGCGAGCCCGGCCGTGATGGCGGTGGTGCCGCTGGGGAAACTCGCGCCGGTGAGTGCCTGCGACGCTGGGACGAGCCCGGGACGGGGCAGGACGGCGTGCAACGTCATCGCGGTCGCTACGGTGGCCACCGCGATCCCGATACCGGCGGCGCCCTCGCGCCAACGTCGGCGTAGCAGCGCTACCGCCGCGATCAGGAGGACGCCCCCGGCCAACGCCGCCGACCCCCGCTTCAGCGGCGGCAGGCCGGCCGCCAGGCTCCAGTGGAGGATCGCCGCCCCGCCGGTCTGCCCGCCGACCAGCGCGTTCTCCGTCGACTGCCCGATCGCGCTCCAGACCGCGAGGCCGTAGAGGCCGGCGAGCGCGAGCAGGAACCACAGGGCCGGTCTGAGTCGGGTGACCCGCCCGTGGAACGAGGCCGACTCACTTCGACGACCCGATCCGGCCCTCAGTCCCGCCGACGCGGCGTCGGAGCGCGTGCGGGCCGCGATGGGCTGTTCCTGGTTGTGCATCGTCACCTCCTCCTCGTCCGTTCGACGCGGACAGTCCTGCGGCGATCAGGTCGCGTCCTCGCTGCCCGGGCACCACGCCGATCACCGTTGCGCCGCCGCTCTCGGCGGGCAGCTCGGACCGGAACGTGAAGCAGCTCGCTGCCGCGTCATCGGAGCCGTCCTCACGCCGACGAATCCGATGGTGCCGCGCATGCTACTCGGGGCAGCGCGGCATCGACGCTCCCAGGCCCACGTCGTCACCGGCCGTGCCCGCAGCCACGCTTCCGCCCATGGGCCGGGCTCCTGCTGCCCTCCGGCAGCGCCTGCCCGGGCGAAACCCTCATCGATACGAGGCGACATGTCTTGACGAAGGTGTGGGGTGACGCCAGGATCGTAACCGTTCAAAACGGTTACGGATTTCACTCGCGCCGCTCCCCTCACCCATGTCCGACCGGCAAGGCATGTCGATGCGAGCGGCCCCGTGCAGTGACGGCGGTCGCCGACCGCAGGTTGCCCGCCCGGTCAGTGACCGGAGCGGCAGGCGGCGCAGACCGCTCCGGACCCGTCGCTGGCGCCGGCGCCTGGGAAGGGGGCATTGCACATTCCCGTGTCACTGGTCAGAATGGTGACGTGATTCATGCCTTCCCGTGCGGAACCCTACCCCTCGACTTCCTCGGCACCCTGCGTGCGCGGCGCAATGCGGCGCCGCTCGAGATGCTGGCCGTTCCCCGGCAACTCGACGCGTGGTTCGTCGAGGCGGGGATGTTCGATGCCGCGCCCGGCGCCGACGGGACCGACCTCGCCATCGCGGTGGATCTTCGGGAGTCGATCTACTCGCTGGTCGCCGCGCGCCTCGACGGGCGACCGATGCCGGACCGGGCGATCGCCGAGGTGAACAGGCACGCCGCGGGTTTGCCGGTGACGCTGCGCCTGCACAGGGACGGGACGACCAGGACCGGCACCGTGGCCCAGGGGCTCGCCGCACTCGCTCGCGAGAGCGCCGAAATCCTCGGCGGCGACGATGCGGCTCTGCTTCGTGAGTGCGCCCGCCCGGAATGCACCCAGGTGTACCTCGACCGCTCGCGTGGCCACCGGCGCGAGTGGTGTGCCATGAAGACCTGCGGCAACCGGGTCAAAGCCGCCAGCTACCGTGCGCGCCAGCACGGTTCCTCCGACATGTGAGCGCGGCCGTGGCAGCTGCCCGGCGAGCCGGGGTGAAGGTCGGCGTCCTGTCGAACTCGGTCGGCCGGACACCGTGGGACCTCTCCGCCGGCTAGGACCTGGACCACGACGCGGTGGTGATCTCCGAGGACCACGGCCTGCGCAAGAGCGAGCCCCTTCTCCGGCCCCGTGGGCGGCGGCGGTGCGCCGGTCCGGTCCGTCCCGGCGCGGCAGGTCCGTCAGCGGCGCAGCAGGTCCGCCGCTCGCTCCGCGATCGCACAGACGGTCGCACTGGTGTCATGTCGTAGCTGGATCGAACGTTCACGGTGCTCCGTCCTCGGTGCGGTGCTGTCGCCCGGGTCAAAGGGCCGGCCCGCCCGGGCCGTCGGTGCTCTCACGGCGGCGCGGGCGGGCCGGGAACGGCGGCGTCAGGCGGTCACCGCGGTGGCGTTGATGGTGACCGGGATGTTGCCGCGGGTGGCCTTGGAGTAGGGGCAGAGCCGGTGGGCGGCATGGCCGAGTTCGACCGCGGTCTCCTGGTCGACTCCGCCGAGTTCGAGGTTGAGGACGGCGCTCAGTGCGAACTCGTCGTCGTCGCTGTGGGTCACGGTCGCCTCGACCGTGATGGCGGTGCTGGTGAGCCGGACCCTGCGTTCGGCGGCGGCGCGGCGGACGGCGCCCAGGAAGCAGGCGCCCCAGCCGGCCGCGAACAGCTGCTCCGGGTTGGTGGCACCACCGGCACCGCCCAGCTCCTCGGGGATGGCGAGGGAGGTGGCCAGGTGGCCGTCGCTGGCGGCGATCTGCCCGCCGTTGCGGCCCTCTCCCGTCACCGTGACCACACCGGTGTAGCTGACTGCCATGGCCCTGTCTCCTTGTTCGTGGCGATCCGATGAGGCGTCCACCGTCACCGGTTTAACTGGTTACGTACTCTGTCGGCCCCGCGCGGGCCTGTCAAGGGGACCCGATCGGCGTTGCCCGTGCTCACAGGGCTTCGCGGGGAAGGGATTTGCGCCGGCTGGCGACACGTGTCCGGAAGTGCCTGGTCGGTTGTCCGTCGGCGGCGTCGACGTCCTTCACTCTCCGTCCTGTGGGTGTGCCTTGAGATCAGTCAGATGACGGTCAGCCCGACTGCGCATGCCCGGGGCGCCCCTGCGACGGCAGCGGTCCCTGAGTGCCCCTGTCGGGCCGGCCGACCTGCGGCGTGGCCTTGCGCCCCGCCGCATCACCTGTCAGAGTGGTTACGCGCCGGATGGCGGCAGCAACCCCCGGTCTCGAGGGACACGAGCCCGTACCCCGCTCCGGGGGACTCGGGCGCGATGATGCGCCTTGACGGGGGACGAATCCCCAGCTCAGAACGGGATTTGCAGCATGCGCCAGATGGCGCGCCGCCGGAATTCAGTCCCCGTCGGCGGTCAACTGACGGAGGCGCTCCGCCTCCGCCGTGACCAGAGTGGTACCGCCGACACACCGGCCTGCGGACTGCAGCGATCTCGTACCCACACCCATGGAGCTCCCATGACCGTCGTCAACTTCCACCTCACCTCCTCGCTCAGCCCCTCCGGCGTGCTGGAGGTGCTCACCGACTTCAGTCCGGCCCGAGCCAGGACGTGGCCCGGCATCGACAGCGAACACTTCGAGGTCCACGGCCTGGGCGAGAACTGGGCCGAGGTGACCGAGGGCACCAGTGCGGCCTGGGAGCGGGCGCGCTACGACTGGGAACCCGGAGGAAGCGAGGTGACCGTCACCACCCTCGACTCCAAGTTGTTCGGGGCGGGGGGAGGGTGGGTGTTCCGGATGACCCCGCAGGCAGAGGGCACCCGAGTCGACATCCAGTTGACCAGGACGCCGAGCACCCTGAAGGGAAAGCTCCTGGCGTCGCTGCTCCCCGCCGTCGCGCCGTCGTCCCTGCGCAAGTCCTTCGCAGGCCCGCTGCAGTCCCGATGACGCCGGTGGTCAGCTGTCGAACCGTCCCAGGCCTCGGGGCGTGCGGAACCGAACGGCTGCGCCGACCTCGTGTGGCTCAGTGCCGGATACCTTCCGGTCTCGCTCCCCGGCGCAGCTCGTGGACGAGCTCAGGCGAGGCGGGGCCCTGGTGCCGGTCGGCCGAGCCGCCCGTCGGCGAGCTCCAGGTGCCGCTCCACCTTGATCGCGTCCAGGAACCGCGTGTCGTGGCTGATCACGACGAAGGCACCTTCGTAGGCGTTCAGAGCGTTCTCGAGCTGCCCGACGCTCACCAGGTCCAGGTTGTTGGTCGGTTCGTCCAGCAGCAGCAGATGCGGCGCCGGCTCGGCGTAGAGGACGCACGCCAGCGTCGCCCGAAGCCGCTCGCCACCCGACAGCACCCGCACCGGCAGGTGGATCCGCGGGCCGCGGAACAGGAACCGCGCCAGGATGTTCAGCCGGCGGGCCTCCGGCAGCGATGGGGCGAAGGCCGCGAGGTTCTCCGCCACCGTCCGGTCGTCGTCGAGCAGATCGAGCCGCTGGGACAGGTACGCGACCCGACCGTCGGCGCGCCGGACGGTTCCGGAGTCGGGTTCGAGGTCGCCGTGCACGAGCCGCAGCAGGGTCGACTTGCCGACCCCGTTCGCTCCCGACAGCGCGATGCGCTCCGGCCCGCGGATGGCCAGATCGATGCCCTCGCCGGTGAAGAGCTCAGTGTCGCCGAGGCGTTTGCGCAGGTGCTCCCCGTCGAACAGGGTGCGCCCGGCGGGAACCCGGGTGTCCGGGAGCTCCAGGGCGATGCTCTGCTCGGTGCGCACGGCGCGGGCCGCCTCGCTCGCGCGCTCCTGAGCCTCGCTGACGCGGGCGGCGTGCATCGTTCGGGCGGTGCCGGCGCTCTTCTCGGCCGAGCGCTTCAGACCACCGGCGACGATCCGCGCCAGCCCGGCGTCCTTCAGGTTCCGCTGCGCGTTCCCGGCACGGCGTTCGGACCGCTCCCGAGCCTGCTGCATCTCCCGCTTCTCGCGCTTGACCCGCAGCTCCGCATCCCGCAGGTTGCGCGCCGCGGCCTCCTGCTCGGTGGCCACGACAGTCTGATACGCACTGAAGTTTCCGCCGTAGAACCGCATTTCGCCTCGATCCAGCTCGGCGATGCGGTCCATGCGGTCCAGTAGCCCACGGTCGTGGCTGACGACCAGGATGCAGCCCCGCAGGCCGTCCAGCACCTCGTGGAGCCGGTCGCGCGCCGCACGGTCGAGGTTGTTGGTCGGCTCGTCGAGCAGCAGCACGTCGGGCCGCTTCAGCAGCAGTGCGGCCAGGCCGAGCCCGACGATCTGGCCCCCGCTGAGCCGGCCGAGCCGGTCGCGCAGCACGACGTGGCCGAGGCCGAGCCGCTCCAGTTCGGTTCGCGCCCGGTCCTCCACGTCCCAGTCGTCGCCGACGGCGGTGAAGTGGTGCTCGGCGGTGTCGCCGGACTCGATCGCGTCCAGCGCCGCGATGACGTCCGCGACGCCGAGAACCTCGGCGACCGTCCGGTCGGCCGTCAGCGGCAGGTCCTGCGGCAGGTAGCCCGGCACACCCGCCACCGCGATCGAGCCGGCGGTCGCGGTGAGACGCCCGGCGATCAGCCGGAGCAGAGTGGACTTGCCGGCACCGTTGGGGGCGACCAGGCCGACTCGCTCGGCTTCGAGGCTGAAGGAGAGGTGCCGGAAGACCGGGGTGTCGTCCGGCCAGGCGAACGACAGGTCGGAGACGACGACGGGGGAGGATGACATGACTGCGCCCTTGGAGGAGCCTGCGGAGCGGCACGCTCGATCGCAGGTGGAGTAAGAGGGAGGACCAAGCGGCACCGAGCAGCGGATCGTCGATCAGAACGCGGTCGGGGCCGGGGCATCTCAGTGCGAGATGTCGTCGTCGCTCAGCATGTCGAACTCCTTCTTCGGGGCGTCTGAAACGCTAACACGGGCGCCCGGACAGGCGCCGGAATTTCGAGGCGCGATGAGCCGGGAGGGCGGAGGGGAGACGGAGCACGCCCTCCCGGCGTTCGAAGGCTGGTCCGAAGGGTCGGGAGTTGACGGTGGATCAGCGGGTGGCGCGGGAGGCCTGCTCGATGACGCCGGCCACCAGGTTGGGGCGGGAGACCGCGACGGAGTGGGAGGCGGCCACCTCGGTGGTGTGGGCGTGGGCGCGCTCGGCCATGAACCTCTGGGCCGCGGGCGGGATGTTGAGGTCCTCGGTGGTGATGACGTCCCAGCTGGGGACGGTCTGCCAGGCGGCGGTGGTGGCCTTCTCGCTCAGTGCGGCCTGGGCGATCGGCCGCTGCGCGGCGGCCGCCAGTGCGGCTTGGTCGGCCGGGACGTCGGCGGCGAACTGGGCGCGGAACTTGTCCTGCTGGATGTAGAGGTCGGTGCCGGTGCTGCCGTCGGCGTTGGTGAACGGGACCGGGTCCAGGGTGCCGGGCAGGGTGGAGCCGGGGAACCGGTCGGTCAGTTGCAGGGCGGTCTCGCCGGGCGCGGGCAGGAACGCGGCGACGTAGACGAGGGCCTTGACCCGCGGCTCGCCGGCGGCGGCCTCGCTGATGACCGAACCGCCGTAGGAGTGGCCGACCAGGACGACGGGGCCCTTGACGTGGTCGACGAGGCTGCGCAGTGCGGCGGCGTCGGAGGCCGGGCCGCGCAGCGGGTCGGCGGCGGCCACGACCGGGTAGCCGTCGCGGCGCAGCTTGGTGATGACGCCGTTCCAGCTGGAGGCGTCGGCGAACGCGCCGTGCTCCAGGACGACGGTCGGCTTCGGGCCGCGGTCGGCGCTCGCCGTGCCGGTCGCCGCGTCGGCGGTGCCGGTGACGGCGAGGGCGCCGATCGCGGCGAGGGTGGCGACGGCAGCGGCCGTCCCCGTGACGAACCGCCGCCTGCGGCCGTTCTCGATGCCTGACATGGGCCACGCTCCTGGGATGAGGGGGATCGGAAGGGGTGGCCTTCACTGTCGTCCGTGGATCTTCTCGGCCGCATCGGTCATGTGACTTCAACCTTGTGCCTGTGCGGGCGCCGCGTGCCGCGTGTTCGACTCAGCGTCAGCTGACTGATGTGCCGCAGCCGGTGTGCCGACGACAGTGATGTCGCCATCCCCGAATCCCGAGGAGAGATCATGAAACGACGGCTTCTGACGCTCGTGGCGGCCGGTGTGCCGCTGGCGGCGGCCGGTGCCATCTGCACACCGGTGAGCGCGTCGGCCGGTCCGGTGCCCACCGCCGGTGCGACGTCGTTCGCCTGCAGCCAGTTCCGACTGTCGGAGCCGGACGGCACCGCGGTGGAGTCGGTGACCGCGACGGCCGCGCCGGCGGGCACGTTCCAGGTGCCCGGTGGCGCTCCGCTGGGCGGCTACCCGGTGCCCGACGTCCCGGCGCACTGCGAGGTGACGGTCACGCTGACCCACCCGGGCGCGAACGACCACGCCAAGGTGCAGGTCTGGCTGCCGCAGTCCGGCTGGAACGGTCGCTTCCAGGCGGCCGGCGGTGCCGCCTACGCCGCCGGGAACATCGGCTCCGTGGCCGCGGCGATCAAGCAGGGCTACGCGGCCGCCACCACCGACGCCGGCGTGGACACCAGCGGCCTGGACAGCAGCTGGGCACTGGACTCCCAGGGCCGGATCAGCAGCGCACTGCTGCAGGACTTCGCCTCGCGCTCGGTGCACGAGATGGCGATCATCGGCAAGCAGGTCGTCGACGACGTCTACGGCCGCGCCGCGTCCTACTCCTACTTCAACGGCTGCTCCACCGGCGGCCGCCAGGGCTACCTGGAGGCGCAGCAGTACCCCACCGACTTCAACGGCATCAACGCCGACGCCCCCGCCATCAACTGGAACCAGTTCGAGGTGGCCACCCTGTGGCCGCAGGTGGTGATGAACGAGGCGCACACCTACCCCACCACCTGTGAGTTCAACGCCTTCAACCAGGCCGCTGTGAAGGCCTGCGACAAGCTCGACGGCGTGGTCGACGGCCTGATCGGCGACCCCAACCGCTGCGACTTCGACCCGCGACGCCTGATCGGCACCTCGGTCGTGTGCGACGGCAAGCAGTACACGATCACCGCCGCCGATGCGGAGGTGGTCCGCAGGATCTGGGACGGCCCGCGCGACGCGAACGGCAAGCGGCTCTGGTACGGCCTGCCCGTCGGCGCCGACTTCGGCTACCTGGCGGCCAGCAAGACCGATGCGAACGGTGTCACCACCGGCTCGCCGTTCATCGTGCCGGCCCAGTGGGTCGCCAACTTCGTGGCGAAGCAGCCCTCGTTCGACACCGCCAAGCTCGACTACGCGCAGTTCGACGAGATCTTCCAGAAGGCCCGCGCCGAGTACGACACCGTCATCGGCACCCGTGACGCGGACCTCTCCGCGTTCCGCGACGCCGGCGGCAAGCTGCTCACCTGGCACGGCGACGCCGACCAGTTGATCCCCACCGCGGGCACGGTCGACTACCGCAGGCGCGTCGACGCCCTGATGGGCGGCACCAGGAAGGTCGACGACTTCTACCGCGTCTTCCTGGCCCCGGGTGTCGCGCACTGCGGCCTGAACGGCGGCAACGTCGACGACCTGGCCGCGCTGACCGCCTGGGTCGAGCACGGCCAGGCGCCGAACGTGCTGCACGCCACCCTGCCCACCGCCACCGGTGGTTCCGTCGCCCGCGACGTCTGCCGCTACCCGATGGTCTCCCGCTACAAGGGCCAGGGAGATCCGAGCGCCGCGAGCAGCTTCCGCTGCGTCCAGTCCTCGCGCGGCTGACCTTCTCGGCCCCCAGCACGTTCGGGTCCGCCCCCGGTTGGGGGCGGACCCGAACTTCGTTGTCAGAGTCGTTCAGCGGGTCGGGTGTTCTCGCCGCCCGGACCGACGCCGGGTGATGCTCGACCCGCCGTGATCAAAGACCCAGATCCGCCGCCAGGCAGGAGAACCTGACGGCCAGGCCGTCGGGGTCGTAGGCGTCCACGGCCCGATGCGACGACGGTACGGGCTTGTCCTCGACCATGTCCGCGAAGGCGACCCGCTCCGGGAGCGCGCCGAACCGGGCCCTGCGGACTTCCGAGGCCGGCTTGTTCGTGCCGGGGTCACTCACTTCCGCACCTCCATGGGGTCGACACGCCTGTGGTGTCACAGCCGGTCGGCGTCCACCACGGCCTGGGCGAACGCCGTCGGCGCCTCCTGCGGCGCATTGTGGCCGATGCCGGTGAGCACGCGGTGCGAGTACGGACCGGTGAAGAACCTCCGGTACCCCGTGCCGTCGGTGGTGGCCAGGAACGGGTCGAGGGCAGGGTCCAGGGCGATGGTCGGCACCGTGATGACCGGCCGGGCCACGAGCGGCTGCTCGTAGCGGTCGTAGCGGCGCTCGCCGTCGGCCAGGCCCAGGCGCCAGCGGTAGTTGTGGATCACGATGGCGGCGTAGTCGGGGTTCTCGAACGCCGCGGCCGTGCGCTCGAAGGTGGCGTCGTCGAACGTCCAGGTCGGGGAGACCTCGTCCCACACCAGCCGGCACAGGTCGTGCCGGTTCTGCCGGGTCTCCATCGCCAGGCGGCCGCGGTCGGTGGCGAAGTAGTACTGGTACCACCAGGTGTGCTCGGCCTTCGGCGGCAGTGGGTTGCGCTGTGCGGCGAGGTCGGTGATGAGGTAGCCGCTCACCGCCACCAGGGCCTTGACCCGTTCCGGCCACAGGGCCGCGACGATGCCGGCGGTCCGTGAGCCCCAGTCGAAGCCGGCCAGCACCGCCTTGTGGATCTTCAGGGCGTCCATCAGGGCGATGACGTCGAGGGCGATCGCGGACTGCTGCGCGTTGCGGGCCGTGGACGCGGACACGAAGCTCGTGGTGCCGTGGCCGCGCAGGTACGGCACGATCACCCGGTAGCCGGCGTCCGCGAGCAGCGGCGCCACGTCGACGAAGCTGTGGATGTCGTAGGGCCAGCCGTGCAGGCAGATGACCACGGGCCCGTGCTTCGGCCCGGCTTCGGCGTAGCCGATGTCGAGCACGTCGGCCCGGACCTGCTTCAGGTCCGTGAACGCGGTGTGGGTGCCCGGGGCGATGGTCGGGATGGTCGGGGCCGGTCGGCCGGGCCGGTCGGCACCGGTCGCGGAGGCGGTGGGCGCGTTCGCCGCCGCACTCACCGACACGGCCGCGGCGCCCACGCCGAGACCGACCGCCCTGGTGAACGTACGCCTGTTGATCATGTCCGATCCTTCCCGGAGAGTCGCTGATGCCTCCACTCTTCGTCGGCAGCCGGCCGGACGCATCAGTCACATGACGTCGAGACGTTCGAAGTGGCACGAGCGACCTGTCGGCCCGTCGGATGCAGTCATCCGACTGTTCCCGCCCGTCACTACCGCTGGGCGGCAACCCGGCGCAGATGACGACTCACGTCGCCGACCAGATCGATCCGGACCCGTCGCGCCACGAAGCGCCATCGCCCCTCCCTGCGCTCGAAGCGGTCGTGATACCGACCGCCGGCGATGGGTTGCAGCGGCAGGTCCGGCAGAGCCTGCAACACCGTGACGTACGAACGAGCGACCGCCGTGCCCGCCTGTTCGTCGACCTCGATGGCGACACTGGTGGTGACATGCTGGGTTCGCGGCGTGCCGTCGGCGTAGACGATCAGAGTGTCCCGGAACATCTGTTCGATCGCGTCGCGCCCGCTCACCGGCTCGCCGCTGCCGGTGAAGGTGGCGTCAGCGAGCAGAACGCCGAGTCCGGCGAAATCGCCGTCGTCCACGAGCTCGGCGTAACGGGCGATCAGGTTCTCGACAGCCCGGTCGCTCGGCGTCGGATCGGCGGGCCTGCGGGTGGCTGCGGACATGGTCTCCCCCGGTGGGACGAATGATCTTCCGTGTGCTGGACCCGGTGATTACGACAACAAGTCTGTGAATCAGCCGAGTTGTGGCAGGTGGTCGGCGCTGCCGCAGGCTCACTCCACCAGGGTGGCGGCTATCCGGCGGACCATCTCGCGGCGCTGCGTCCGGTCGGCGAGGTCTACCACCGCCAGCACCTCCGGGTTGGCCGCCGCCCACAGCATCGCGAGGTGGACGAGCAGGGGGAACAGGACCTGGGGCTCGAACCGGGTCGAGACCAGGCCCCTGGCCTGCGCCCCGGCGATGGCGGCAGTCCTGATGCGCACCTCGGCGACCCCGAGCTCGTTGAGCGCGTCGCCGCGCTCGAGCCGCTGCCAGGTGATGATCCGGGGCATGTCCGGGTACTCGGCGTAGAGGTCGCTCAGGCCGGCCGCGAACCCGGGCAGGTCGTCCGCGTCGAGCGGAACGCCCACGACGATCTGCTCGACCAGCTCGTTCCAGACCGCGTCGAACAGCCCGGCCTTGTTCCCGAAGTAGTGGTAGATCTGCGCCTTGTTGCTCTGCGCGGCGATGGCGATGCGGTCGACGCGGGCGCCGTTCAGCCCGTGCGCGGCGAACTCGGTCCGGCCGGCCGCGATGAGTCTGCGCTTGGTGGCTTCGGCGTCGCGCTCCATGTGCCCAGCTCCTAACTAACCGTTTACTTGACAGGTGAACCAGGGCACAGTCTAATCAACTAACCGTCCAGTTGGCTGTGATCGCCCATTTTGGGGGCTGTGATCGCGGCTCCTCGGGCAGGGGGAGGGAGCCGGGCATGGAACCGGGCATGGTGATGGTCGGTCGGGACAGCGAGCGGGCGCGGCTGTCCGCGTTCGTGCGGGCCTCCGACGGACAGGCCCTGGTGCTCAGGGGAGAGGCGGGCGTCGGCAAGAGCGCCCTGCTCGACCTGGCGGCGCAACTCGCGGCCAGGGACGGCCACCTGGTGATACGCGCCACCGGGGTCGAGGCGGAGACCGGGCTGCCCTACGCCGGTCTGCACCAGCTCCTCTACCCGCTGCTCCCGGACGGCGGGCAGCTCGGGGACGGAGGGCCGGCCAGCCCCGCCCGCCTGGCGTTCGACGCCGTGTTCGGTCGGTCGGCCGGCCGGCCGGCGTCGGTCATGGACCTCGGCATCGTCGTCCTCGACCTGCTGTGCTCGACGGCTGAGCAGCGGCCGCTGCTGCTCGTCATCGACGACGGCCAGTGGCTGGACGACGCCAGCGCCGACATCTGCGGGTTCGTCGGCCGCCGGCTCGCCGGCAGCCCGGGAGTCAAACTCCTCGTGGCGGTCCGCGGCGACATCGCCTCGCGGTTCGACACCGCGGGGCTGCCGCAGGCGCCGGTCGGCGCGCTCGCGGACGCGGACGCCGGGTGCCTGTTGGACCGCCACCACCCGCAGTTGGGCCGGCGGCTCCGCGGGCTGGTGCTGGACCAGGCCCGCGGCAACCCACTGGCCCTGCTGGAGTTGCCCGCCCACCTCGCCGCCCGATCCGGCGAACGCGCAGCGGAGGACCTGTTCGGTCCGTACGGCGTCCCGGTGCCCCGGCGGATCCAGGAGATCCACGCCGCCCGTCTCGCGTGCCTCGGCGACGCCGTCCGGGCGGAACTGCTGACGGGCGCCATCGACGGTGCGACGGCGAGGGCGGGCGAGGGCCCGGCCCTGACCGCGCGGTACCGCATGCGCGGCGTCGACGAGGCGGTCGCGTGCGGCCTGCTGGTCGTCGATCCGGCCACCGGCGAGCTCGCCTTCCGGCATCCGCTCGTGCGGTCGAGCGTCGTCCAGCTGGCCACGACGGACCAACGCCGTGCCGCCCACCTCGTGTTGGCGCACCTGTACCGGGAGAACCCGGGTCGGCGCGCCACGCACCTGGCGGCCGCCGCCGTCGATCCCGACGAGGACGTGGCCGCCGCCCTGGAAGCCGCGGCCCGGTCGGCGACCCGGCGTGGCGGTGCGCGCAAGGCGGTGTCCTGGCTGGCCCGCGCCGCCGAGCTGAGCGAGAACCGGGCCGGACCGGCTCGGCCGGGCCTGCGGCCTCGCGCTGGCCGCCTCGCCACCCGGTTCGGACGAGAACCCCGACGAGGTCCTCGCCAACGCCTACCTCGCCCTCTACCGGGACGGCGACGTGCGGGCCACGCACCGTCAGATCACGGCGGCGGTGGAGCGGCTGCGCGACGGCGCAGCGGCGCGACAGGACCTGGGCCGCACCGGCGAGGCGCTCGACCGGCTGATGAGTCTCCTGCTCGCCGTCAGCCAGTACGCCGGGAGCCGTACCGTGTGGGCGCGCACGCACGAGGTCCTCGCCTCCCTCGGCGACCTCGCCACCGAGCGGGCATGGCTGTACGGCAGCACCTGGAGCGACGTGGTCCGGCACGGCGCCGGCTGGTCCGAGCCGGTGGAGCGCGCCGCGGCGGATCTGGAGGACCAGGAGCCGTGGAACGTCACGCGCCTGGCCGTGTCGGCCTACCACCTCGACGTCCTGAGCCCGCTGCGCCCGTACCTGGAGCGCGTCGTGGACCGTGAGCTGGACACCGGCGCCATGTCCAGCGGCATCGTCATGCTGCACCTGATCATGCTCGACCAGATGACACTCGGCGAGTGGGAGGACGCCGAGCGCACCGGACACCGCGCCCTGGCCGTGGCGACCGAGCTCGGCCACGGACTGTTCGCGCACCAGGCGCGCGCTCGCCTGGCCCAACTCGCCGCCGTGCGGGGCCGGGTGGCGGAGGCGCGCGACCTGCGGGCCGCAGTTGACGCGTGGGCCCGCCCACGCGGCATCGCGTACCTGACCCAGCTCGCGGACGCCGTCGGCGTGAGCATCGCGCTGAGCGCCGGCGACTACGAGACCGCGTTCCGCCACGCCGTCGGCATCACGGCGCCGGGCGGGTTCCGGCCCTACAACCAGCAGGCGTCGCGGACCCTGCTCGACCTCGTCGAGGCGGCCCTGCACACCGGGCGCGCCGAGCAGGCCCGGGCCCACGCGCTGGCCGCGCGGGACACCGGCCTGCCCGACATCTCCCCGCGCCTGGCCCTGACCACCTACGGGGCCCTGGCGATGACGACCGACGACGACGGCGAAGCGGCTGACATGTACGCACGCGCCCAGTCCCACCCGGCCGCCGAGCGGTTCCCGTTCGAGCTGGCCCGAATCCGGCTGGCGCACGGCATCCGCGTGCGCCGCACCCAGGGCGGCGCGGCGGCCCGCACGTTCCTCGCCCCGGCGGCCGAGACGCTCGAACGGCTCGGCGCCACGGCGTGGGCCGAGCGGGCCCAGGCCGAGTTGAGGGCCGCCGGGGTCGCGTCCCACACCCCGGCACCGACCGCGGTGCCGCTGACGTGGCAGGAGCTCCGGGTCGCCGAGCTGGCCGCCGGCGGCCTGACGAACAAGGAGATCGGCCGGCAGATGCGCCTGTCCCCCCGCACCGTCAGCGCCCACCTCTACCGCGCCTTCCCCAAACTCGGCATCACCACGCGCGCCGCCCTTCGCGACGCCCTGACCAGGATGGACGAGAGCGCCACTGCGTCCTGACCCGGTCCGGCAGCGGGCCGTGGAGGTCGCGGACCCCGAGGGTGGTGTTCGGGCTAGCATCATGAACACAGTCCAAGCCTGTGAACATGAGGGGATCACCCGATGGCGCTGCCGAACACTGCCGCATCCGCCGGTGCGAACGTCAAGTCGGCCGTCCGCACGGTCGAGCTGCTGGAGTACTTCGCGGGCAGCCCCGGGCTGCACACCCTGGCCGAGGTGCAGGAGGCGGTCGGCTACCCGAAGAGCAGCCTGTACATGCTGCTGCGCACGCTGGTCGAGCTCGGCTGGGTGGAGACCGACGCCACCGGTACGCGCTACGGCATCGGGGTGCGCGCGCTGCTGGTGGGCACCTCCTACATCGACGGCGACGAGGTGGTCGCCGCGACGGCGTCGGTCCTGGACCAGCTCGCGCAGGAGACCACCGAGACGATCCACCTGGCCCGCCTGGACGGTACCGACGTGGTCTACCTGGCCACCCGTGCCTCCCAGCACTACCTGCGCCCGTTCACCCGGGTCGGTCGCCGGCTCCCTGCCCATGCGACCGCACTCGGCAAGGCCCTGCTGGCGACCTACGACGACGCGCAGATCGAGGAGTTGCTGCCGCCGGACCTGCAGCCGACGACCGAGCACACGCACACCTCGCGGGCCGCTCTGCTGGAGGACCTGCGCGCGATCCGCGAGCGCGGCTACGCGGTGGACCGGGAGGAGAACACCCTGGGCCTGTGCTGCTTCGCCGTCGCCATTCCCTACCGCACGCCGGCCAGGGATGCGGTCAGCTGCTCGGTGCCGGTGGCCCGGTTGACCGAGAGTCACGAGCGGACGGTCCGGGAGGCGCTGATCGCCGCGGGCGACCAGCTCGCGCGGGTGACGCGGCGGCTGGCGTAGCCCGGGCGCCGGTGGAGGCCTTGCCGATGGGTGAACTCTGCTCGTAATCTGTTCAGGAGTGTATCTACTGTTCTCATATCTGAACCTATTCAAAGGGGCGGCTGTTGAGTTCGCCGAAAGTCACCGATGTCGTCGTCACCCCGGTCGCGGTCATGGACCCGCCGCTGCTGAACGCCTCCGGCGTGCACCAGCCCTACCAGTTGCGTGCCGTCATCGAGCTGCACACCGACGCGGGGATCACCGGCCTCGGTGAGGCCTACGGCGACGACCCGACGCTCGCCAACCTGCGGGCCGCGGCGCCATTCCTCCTCGGGCTGGACGTCTTCGACCTCAACGCCTTGACGCGCCGAGTCGAGGGCGCGCTCGTCGACGGGATCCGCACGGAGGGCCTGACGGAGCTCATCGGCGTGTCCTCCCGCGAGAAGTCCGTCGCGCAGACCGTCGCTGCGTTCGAGGTCGCGTGCTACGACGCTCAGGGGAAGGCGACCGGGCTGCGGGTGTGCGACCTGCTGGGCGGTGCGGTGCGCGAGGCCGTCCCGTACAGCGCGTACCTGTTCTACCGCTGGGCCGCCCACCCAGAGGGGGCGGTCCCGACCGGCTATCCGGTGGACGACTGGGGCGGTGCGCTGGAGCCGGGCGGGATCGTCGCCCAGGCCCGGCGGATGGTGGCGGCCTACGGGTTCCGCTCGCTCAAGCTCAAGGGCGGGGTCTTCCCGCCCGAGGCGGAGGCGGAGGCGATCGCCGCGCTGCGCGAGGCGTTCCCCGACCATCCGCTGCGCCTGGACCCCAACGCCAACTGGTCGGTGGCCACGGCCGTGCGCGTCGCGCCGCGGCTGGAGGGCCTGCTGGAGTACCTGGAGGACCCGACCCCCGGCAACCCCGGGATGGCCCAGGTCGCCCGCGCCACCAGCCTGCCGCTGGCCACGAACATGAGCGTCACCTCCTTCGCGGAGATCCCCGAGGCGGCCGCACTGGGCTCGGTCTCGGTCGTGCTCTCCGATCACCACTACTGGGGCGGCCTGCGGGCCTCCCAGCGGCTGGCCGGCATCTGCGAGACCTTCGGCTGGGGCATGTCCATGCACTCCAACACCCACCTCGGCATCTCGCTCGCCGCGATGACCCACCTGGCCGCGGCGACCCCGAGCCTCGGCTACGCCTGTGACACCCACTCGCCCTGGCAGCGCGAGGACGTCGTCCAGCCGGGCGCACTGGTCTGGTCACAGGGGTCCCTCGCGGTCCCGGCCGCACCCGGACTGGGCGTCGAACTCGACCGCGGCGCGCTCGCGCGCCTGCACCGGCAGTACCTCGACTGCGGGGTGCGCCGCCGCGACGACCACGCCGCGATGCTGCTCGCCGATCCGAGCTGGACCAGGCAGGCGCCGCGCTTCTGACGTGACGTGGCGCCCGGCCGGTCGGCCGGGCGCCAGGCAATGGTGACGACCGGTCAGCCCGCCGTCCGGGCCACCGTGGCGCGGATCGCGGCCAGGTCGGCCCGCGAGGCCAGGCCGGCGTGGTAGACCCGCAGCTCGGCCGCGCCGGCGGCGACCAGGTCGGCGCACCACTGCGGCAGGTCGTCGGTGTCGGCGCCGAGGCCGCGCACCGCCGACACCGTGGCCACCACGCGCCGCCCGGCGCCGACGTGGGCGTGGACGGACTCCAGGGCCTGCGCCGAGCGGACGTTGCACGGCAGGACCGGTCCGTCGGCGACCCGGTGGAGCTCCCCGGGCGCGACGCCCGGGCAGGCGCCGGTGGCGAGCGGGTCGGGCCGGCTGTGCAGCAGCACCGGCAGGTCCGGGCGCTCGGCGTGCACCGCGGCCAGCACCCGGGCGCGGAGCCGGGCGGCGACGGCCGTCCGCATCCGGGTGACCGCCTGCTCCGCCTCCGGGTCGAGCCGGGCGTCCTCGGCGTGGCCGGTGAACACCGCGTCGAGCGCGTCCCGTACGGCGGCGCGCAGGAGTACGGGGTCGGCGTCGGCGGCGTGGTAGGCCTCGGCGCAGTGGACACAGAAGCAGAGCGAGAAGAGCAGTGCGGCGCGCGCCGACAGCGGGACCCCGGCGGTCTTGTCGTGGGCGTGCAGGTGGTCGAAGCCGTACCAGCCGCAGGACTCCAACTCCAGTCCGGACAGACCGGGTTGGCCGGCGGCCTCGGCTGCCAGGGTGGCGCAGTACTGCTGCACCGAGGGGTTGGCTATGCACAGCGCCCAGGGGTAGTGGTCGCCGTGGGCGTTGACCACGGCGATCTGCGGGTGCAGCGTTCCCAGGCGCTGGTTGTGCGCGAGGACCGCCCAGCCGTACACCTCCAGGCCGGCTTCGGTCAGCGCCCGGGTGGCCTGGCCGAAGGAGCCGGCAGCCCAGTGGGCCGCCACCGGCCGGATCCGCTGCGGCCCGGCCCAGCGGGTGGCGTCGATGCGGTAGTAGGCGGCGGAGTGCGCGGCGGTGACCACCTTGTGGTCGGGGTGATGCGGCGTCAGCGCGCGGACGGTGTGGTACGCCGCCGCGAGGGTGACCCGGTCGACGCCGAGCGAGGCGATCCGCTCGGCGCAGCCGGGGTCGCCGACGACGTCCCACGGGTAGAGGTTGACACCGGACTGCACGGGCGGCCCGGCGGCCGTGCTCGGGCCGGTGCTCACGCCAGTGCCCCGCGCACCCGGTCGAGCAGCTCGAGCAGGGTGCGCAGGTGCTCGGGCTCCGGCTCGGTCAGGGGGGCCCGCACCGAGCCGACCGGGTGCCCGGCGGCCCGGGTGGCGGCCTTGACCAGGGAGACCGCGTAGCCGGGGCGCAGCCGGCGCAGTTCGACGTAGGGGCGCAGGAAGACGTCGGTGATGGTGGCCAGGGTGGCCGAGTCGCCCTTCTCCAGCGCCTGGTGGAAGGCCCGGGCCAGGTCCGGGGCGAAGCAGAAGATGGCGGAGGAGTACAGGGGCACGCCGATCGCCCGGTAGGCCTGCTGGGTCATCTCGGCGGTGGGCATGCCGTTGAAGAACAGGAAGTCCTCCCGGCCGGCCGTGCGCACGGCGCTGACGATGCGCAGCATCAGGTCCAGGTCGCCGCGGCCGTCCTTGAAGCCCACGATGTTCGGCACGGCCGCGAGTTCGGCGACCGTCGCGGGGGTGAAGGCGAGGTGGTCGCGCTGGTAGAGGACGAGGTCCAGTTCGGTGGCCTGCGCCAACAAGGTGTAGTGGCGCAGCAGGCCGTCCTGGCCGCTCTCGGCGTTGTACGGCGGCAGCACCAGCAGGCCGTCGGCACCCGCCCGCTCCGCGGCGCGCGCGTACTCCACGGCCAGCGTGGTGCCGTAGCCGGTGCCGGCGAGGACCGGGACGCGTCCGGCCACGGCCTCCACCGCGAGGCCGACGCAGCGCTCGTACTCGGCGGGCGCCAGGGCGGGGAACTCGCCGGTGCCGCAGGCGGCGAAGACGGCGCCCGCGCCGTCGTCGATGCGGGCCTCCAGGTGGGCGCGGTAGCCGGACGGGTCGAACGCCCCGTCGGCGTCGAACGCGGTCACGGGGAAGAACAGCAGGCCGGACAGGCGGCTGGAGAGCGGCGGGGCGGCATGAGCGGGCACGGTCGCGGGTCCCTTCACTGGCAGTCTCGGTGGTCATATATATGAACGGTGTGCATGTCTATGAACATCCAAAGCGTAGGCGTGGCCTTCCGGGGGCGTCAAGGCAGTGGGATTTATATATGTGAATGATGCCCATACTTGTGAACTCCACGCGCTTCTGTGAGCATGAGGAGTCCCCGTGCGAGCGAGACAAGGGAGGCAGGAAGCCACCGTGAACCGCATTCTGATCACCGGCGCGGCAGGCGCCGTCGGCACGCTGATCCGGCCCCGGCTGGCCCGTGCAGGCCGCGTGCTGCGACTGCTGGACGTCGCCGAACTCCAGCCCGCAGCAGGCGAGGAGGTCGTCCGGGCCTCGGTGACCGACCTCGCCGCCATGGAGCGGGCCTGTGCCGGCGCCGATGCCGTGATCCACCTCGGCGGCATCTCGTTGGAGGCGCCCTGGCAGGACATCCTGGACGTCAACATCAACGGCACCTACACCGTCTTCGAGGCCGCCCGCCGGGCCGGTGTGTCCCGCGTGGTCTACGCCTCCTCCAACCACGCCGTCGGCTACCACACGCCGGACGAGTATCCGTTGACCGCCGCGACCCTCCCGCTGCCGGACACCTACTACGGGGTCTCCAAGGCGGCCGGCGAGGCGCTGGGCGCGCTCTACCACCACCGCTACGGGCTCGACGTGATCTGCGTGCGGATCATGACCTGCTTCGCCGAACCGCCCAACCCCCGGGCGCTGTCCACCTGGCTCTCCCCGGACGACTGCGCCCGCCTGCTGGAGGCCTGCCTGGCCTTCCCGGAACCCGGTTACCGCATCGTCTACGGCGTCTCGCCCAACACCCGGGGCGGCTGGGTCTCCCTCGACGAGGCCCGCGCCCTCGGCTACCGGCCCACCGACGACGCCGAGGTGCACGCGGCGGACGTGCTCGCCGAGCACGGCGACCCGGCCGCCGACGACCCCGTCTTCGCCCACCTGGGCGGACAGTTCACCTTCCCCGAGCTCGACGCCGACCGACTGTGAGGAATCTGCCATGAGCCGGCCCACCCTGGAGGAACACGCCCCGGTCCAGGGGTACGACCCCCGGACCGGGGAGCCCGTGGGCGCCCCGGTGCCCGCCACCCGACCCGACGAAGTCGGCCGCGTCTGCGACGAGTTGGCGGCCGCCGCGGCGCGGTGGGCGCAGACTTCCGACGAGCGGCGGGCCCGGGCGCTGGAGGCCGTCGCCGACCTCCTCGACGCGCACGTGGACGAACTGGCCGCACTGGCCGACAGCGAGACCGCGCTCGGCCTGCCCAGGCTCACCGGCGAGGTGGCCCGCACCACCGGCCAACTGCGGCTCTTCGCCGAGGTGCTGCGTGACGGCGGGTACCGGGACGTGGTGATCGAGCCCGCCGGGCAGGGTCGCCCGGACCTGCGCCGGACCCGGCGACCCACCGGCCTGGTCGCCGTCTTCGCCGCGTCCAACTTCCCCTTCGCCTTCTCCGTCGCGGGAGGTGACACCGCCTCGGCGCTGGCCGCGGGCTGCCCGGTGGTGGTCAAGGCGCACGAGGCGCACCCGCGGACCTCGGTGCGCACCGCCGAACTGGTCACCCGGGCGCTCGCCGAGGCCGGAGCGCCACCGGTGTTCGGCATCGTGCACGGCTTCGCGGCCGGCGTGGCCCTGGTCGAGCACCCCGGGGTCACCGGTGTCGGCTTCACCGGCTCCACCCGCGGCGGCCTGGCCCTGGCCCGGCTGTGCGGGGCACGACCCGTGCCGATCCCGTTCTACGGCGAGCTGGGCTCGGTCAACCCCGTCGTCGTGCTGCCCGGCGCCGCTCGGCGCCGCGGCGAGGAGCTGGCCCTCGGCTACGCCACCTCGCTCACCCAGGGCGTCGGCCAGTTCTGCACCAACCCCGGCCTGATGTTCGTCCCCGAGGACGAGGCGCTGCTGGCCGCCCTCACCGAGGCGGTCGCCGCGAGCACGGGCGGGCCGATGCTCTCCCGGCGGATGCACGCCGCCTACCGCGCGGCCGTGACCGAGTTGCGCGCGCACCCGCACACCCGGCTGCTCGCCGAAGGCCGACCCGCGGACGGCCCCTGGGGGGCGACCCCGGCCGTCTTCGCGGTGGCGGCCGCCGACTTCGACGCCGCCACCGAGTTCTTCGCGCAGGAGCGGTTCGGGCCGGTCGGGGTGGTCGTGACCGGCGGCGGGCCGCAGGAAGCCGCGGACCGGGTGGCCCGCGGCGAGGGCAAGCTGACCGTCACCGTGCAACTCGACGTCGACGACCCGGACGACGTGGCCGCGGCCCGGCCGGTGGTGCACGCGGCCTCCCTGCGGGCCGGCCGACTGGTGGTCAACGGCTGGCCGACCGGCCTGGCCGTCACCCGCGCCCAGCACCACGGCGGCCCGTACCCGGCCAGCACCAGCCCCGCGCACACCTCGGTGGGCGCGGCCGCGATCGACCGCTGGACGGTCCCGGTGGTCTACCAGGACTGCCCGGTCGAGCTGCTGCCCGACGCGTTGCGCTGACGGATCGTCACCGTCACGACGACCGGCGGAAGCGGCTGACCTGCCCGGCGGGCGGGTCAGCCGCTTCCGCTTCCGCCCTGACGATCCGTCAGCCCCGCAGGTCGAGTTCGATCTGCTCCAGGCTGCGCCCCTTGGTCTCGGGCACCAGCCGTCGGGTCAGCAGGAACAGCACGGCGTTGATCGCGGCGAAGACGTACATCGACTTGCCGATGCCGAGGTGGTTGTGGTCCGACATGATCGGGAACACCGCGGTGACGATACCCGTGGAGGCCCACAGCGCGACCGCGGCCGCGCCCATCCCCGCGCCGCGCGCCTTGAGCGGGAAGACCTCCGCCATCATGACCCACACCACCGCGCCCCAGCCCAGCTCGTAGGCCGCGAGGTAGAGCACCAGCAGGACGACCGTCAGCGTGCCGAGGGTGTCCTTGTCGTGCACGTTGAGGATCACCCACCCGGTCAGCCCCAGGGTCAGCACCATGACGACGTTGCCGATCAGCAGCAGTGGCTTGCGGCCCCAGCGGTCGACGACGAACACCACCCAGGCGGTGAAGGCGAGTTTGGTGACGCCCAGCACGATCGCCGAGAGCAGCGCGGTGTTGGCGGTGAAGCCCAGCGAGACGAGCATGGTGGGGAAGTAGGCGTTGATCGCGTTGACGCCGCTGAACTGCTGGCCGACGGCCAGCAGCAGTGCGACGAAGAGCATCGGGCGCACCCGCCGGGCGAGCAGGTCCCGCACCCGGTGGGTCCGTTCGGTGTCCAGGCGGATGACGTCGCGGATCGAGGCGATCTCCGCCTCGATCTCACCGGCGTGGTGGGTGCCGGCCAGCACCGCGCGGGCCTCGTCCTCGCGGCCCAGGTTGATCAGCCAACGCGGGGTCTCCGGAAGGTACCCGAGGCCGATGACCAGCACCACCGCCGGCACCAGGGCCCCGGCGAACATCCAGCGCCACAGTCCGTGCGGCTGCAGCCAGTAGTCCACCAGGAAGGCGATCAGGATGCCGCTGACGATGAAGATCTGGTTCAGCGAACCCATCGCGCCGCGGATGCGGGCCGGAGCCAGCTCGGACAGGTAGGCCGGCACGGTCGCCGAGGAGAGGCCGACGCCCAGGCCCAGCAACGTGCGGAAGACGATCAGCGCGTCGAAGCCGGGCGACAGCGCGCAGGCGAGCGTGCCCACGATCACCACGCCGCCCGCGGCCATGATGGTGCGCCGCCGGCCGATCCGGCCGATGAGCCGGGCGGCGAGCCCGGCCCCGATCATCGCGCCGACCGAGAGGCTGGCGGTGACCAGGCCCTTGTCGAAGCCTGACAGGTGCCAGACCTTGGTGATGACGACCAGGATGCCGGCGATCACGCCGAGGTCGTAGCCGAAGAGGATGCCGCCCAGGGCGCCGAAGAAGTACAGGGTGACCGGATGGATCCGGCGGAGCGTCGACGGCGGTGCCGCGGTGGCCTGAGTCATGGGTGAACGCCTCGTCTCTGAGCGGTGGGTGGTCGTTGCGCGCTTCGCAGGGACCGGCCGGGCGCCGAGGGGCGAGGAGGGGTTTCACGGATTGAAGCGCCGCCCGGGGAGGGCGTCAAGACTCCGCAGCTCGAACGGTGGTCCGGTGGGGGCGAAGGAATCAGCCGATCAGGCGCTACATGTAACCGAATGTCCGTTCATAGATCTGAATTCTGGTCAGATTGACGAACAATTTTGCCTTCCCTTTACTGTCGGGCGATTGCTTCGGCCGACGGGGACTCCCCAGGATGAACTCACGCTTCGTCAGGACCGGCCGGGCTCCCGCTCGGCGAAACGGGGGGCCACCCACCCCCGTGCTCCCGTCGCCCCCCTCCGTCCGGCCCGCCGTGCGGTCCGTTGACAGGGTAATGACTCTTTACTAGATTCAGCGCCCTGCGAGACCCCGACCCCTCCCAGCCGGCGCCCAACGGAGCGCCTCGGGATGCCGGCCTCTTGAAAGGGACACCCCCATGCCCCCACTCCGGCGCAGAACCGCGGCCTCCCTCGCCGCCGGTGCGCTGCTGGCAGCCGGAATCGGCGGACTGACCACCGGGTCGGCCGCCGCCTCCAGCCAGGCGATCACCGTCAGCTCCACCTCCTCCGCGAGCTTCAACCCCTACCAGGGGCTCGGCACCACGATCGACTCCTTCGACGCGGTGCAGGGCATGACCCACAACCCGGCCAACGGCGACACCGACCCCTCCGGCGGCTCGCCGGGCACCCGCCCCAAGCCCGGTTTCGACTCCGACCTGTTCACCACCGCGCAGGCGATGAGCGCCACCAACATGGCCCACCTGGCCACCAGCGGGCTGCGGCCGCTCTCCTACCGCCTGGTCACCGAGCTGCGCGAGGAGACCTGGCACTGGGGCAACTCCGGTAGCTTCAGCGCGGGCACCAAGGGCTACTGGGACAGCAGCGGCACGACCACCTCCGCGCCGGTCACCGAGTCCTACGGCTACGACGTCGCGCACGGCGGCACCTCGCGCCCCGGCGGCGAGGCCGCCTACGTCTCCCGGCTGGACGACGGCGACTCCTCGTCGTTCTGGAAGAGCAACCCCTACCTCGACCAGACCTACACCGGCGTGCCGAACAGCAACCACCCCGCCTGGGCCGTGGTGGACCTGGGCGGCTCGACCACCGTCAACACCGTCAAGATCTCCTGGGCGAACCCCTACGCCGTCTCCTACCAGGTGCAGGTCTGGGTCCCTGACTCCGGCGCGACCAGTCCCTTCGACGACCCGGGCAAGGGTGTCTGGAAGACCCCCTCGGGCGGGTCCGTCAGCACCGGCACCGGGGGCAGCGCGACCGTCTCGATCGCCTCCACCAAGGCCGAGTTCGTCCGGGTGCTGATGCAGACCTCCTCGGGCACCTGCGCCAACGGCGACAGCGGTGACCCGCGCAACTGCGTCGGCTTCGCGATCAAGGAGCTGTCCGCCGGCAACACCAGCGGCGGCAGCTTCACCGACGCCGTCAAGCACGGCAACGAGACCGTCCAGTCGGTGACCTACACCTCCTCCAACGACCCGGCCGAGGACGCCTCCTCGGTGCGCCAGTTCGACCAGCCCGGCATCGACACGGTCTTCGACAGCGGGGCCGCCCAGAACCTGCCGGTGATGGTCCCCGTGCCGCTGCTCTACAGCACGCCGCAGAACGCCGTCGACCTGCTCAAGTACCTGGAGTCCAAGGGGCGGAAGATCGCCTCGGTGGAGATCGGCGAGGAGCCCGACGGGCAGTACGTCACCCCCGAGGACTACGCCGCGCTCTGGTCCCAGTGGGCCACCGCGATCCACGCCTTCGACCCGAACCTCATCCTGGGCGGACCGGCGCTGCAGGACTCCACGGCCGCCGTCTGGAACGACACCGACAAGACGGCCACCGACTGGGGCACCCGGTTCATCGCCGCGCTGCGGGCCGACGGGCACCTCGGCGACCTGAAGTACTACTCCTTCGAGCAGTACCCGGTCTTCGACGTCAACAACTCCACCGACGCCTACAACCTGCTGCTCAACGAGCCCAGCCGCTCCGCCTCCGTCCTGGCGCAGCTGAAGGCCACCATCCCGGCGAACATCCCGTTGGTCGTCACCGAGCAGTCCTCCTACGGCGACGGCGTCCAGGACGGCCTGTGGCAGGCCGACTTCCTCGGCTCGATGTTCACCGGCGGCCTGGCCGGCGACTACAACTACCAGGCCCTGCCGCAGCACCTGTACAGCGGCATCGCCTCCAACCTGTTCACCGCCGACTCCAACGGCCAGTGGACCGGCAACACCTCGACCTACTTCGCCAGTTCGATCCTCGGCAACACCTGGCTGCAGCCGGTCGACGCGGCCCAGCAGCTCTACACCGTCACCGTCCCGTCGACCCCGGCCTCGACCGGCCAGCAACTGGTCACCGCCTACGCCGTTCACCGCCCGGACGGCACCTGGGCGCTGATGGTCGTCAACAAGAGCAAGACCGCGACCTACAAGTTCCCCGTCAGCATCAGCGGTGGTAACGGCTTCAGCGGCCAGGTCAGCTCCTACTCCTGGGGCCCCGCGCAGTACGTGTGGAGCCAGAGCGGCAACAACGGCTCCGCCTCCCCGGACAACGGGCCGGCCCTGACCACCGTCAACTCGGCGGGCAACGGCACCTCCTACACCTTCCTGCCCTACTCGATCACCGTGCTGCAGGGCAGCGTCGCCGGCACTGCGCCCGCCGACGACTTCTCCCTGGCGGCTGCCCCGACCGCGGCCTCCGTGGTCGCCGGCAGCGCGGCCACCACCTCGGTGACCACCGCCGTCACCTCGGGTGCGGCCCAGTCGGTGGCCCTGTCGGCCGCCGGGCTGCCCACCGGGGCGAGCGCGGCCTTCAGTCCGGCCTCCGTCACCGCCGGCGGCTTCTCGACCCTGTCGATCAGCACCAGCGCCTCGACGCCGGCCGGAAGCTACCCGGTGACCCTGACCGGAACCGGCGCCCAGGCGAGCCACAGCACCACCTTCACGCTGACCGTCACGCCCCAGGGGCAGACCGGCGGGGGTGTGGCCAATGGCGGATTCGAGACAGGAGACTTTACCAGTTGGACGACCAGTGGCACGGCCTCGGTGATCTCGGGCACGCTGCACAGCGGCAGCCACGCCGCGCTCGTGGGGTCGTACAAGCATGAGACCACCGGGGACTCCTCGGCCGCGCAGACCTTCACCGCGCCCGCCGGCAGCAGCAACCTGTCGTTCTGGTACCGCAGCGACTGCCAGGACGGTGACGTCGGCTACGGCTGGTCCACCGCCACTCTGAAGGACCAGACCGCCGGGACCACCGCGACGGTGCTTGCGCACACCTGCCCGACCAACACCGACTGGCACCAGGTCACCGCCCCCGTGACGGCCGGCCATGCCTACACCCTCACCCTGATCAGCCACGACGACGGCGACTCGGGTGGGGTCGACCCCACCAGCACCACCTACGACGACGTGACGGTCGGTTGAACCCGAGCAGCCGTCAGCACGGCGACCCCAGGGTCGGCTGAGCGTCAGTAGCAACGTGCCGTGTGCCCCCCGCAGCGCTGCGGGGGGTACACGGCACTGCGGCATCGGACCGGCCGCGCCCGCAGGGCGCCGGGAGCGGTCCACCGATAGCGTGCGGACATGACGATGTCTCCGTTCTGGACCGCCGCCGTGGTCGGCCTGGGCGCCGGCGTGCTGGTCACCCGCCGGGCTCACCGGGCCCCCTCCTCACCCGTCTGGGCCCGGCGACTGCCGGGGACCCGGCTGCGCACCGCGGACCTTCCGGTCGGGGGGACGCTCGCCCTGCTGGCCGCCGGCCTCCTCGACCGGGCGGGACTGCACGCGGCCGCGGTCGCTGCCGCCGGGCTGGCCCTGGGCGCGGCTGTGGGAGCAGTCGGGACCGGACTGGCCGAGCCGCTGCCCTGGGCGGGCCACGTCTGACCGGGACCCGCTGGCAGAACGGCAGGACGGCGGAACGGCACGGAAGCGCTGGCAAGGCGCTTCCGTGCCGTTCCGCCGTTCGGTCCGGACCTGGGACCGGTGGTGTGTCAGCTGATCGGGTCCAGCTGCTCGGGGGCGGGGCGCAGGGCCCACAGGTCGCCACCGGGCGGGGCCGGGAGCTTGGGCTGGGCGGCCACCGCCTTCGGGTCGCCCGCGGCGGCCGCCGCGTGGATCACGTCGGTGGCCGCGTAGGGCTGGAAGTCCAGCTCGGGGTGGTTCCAGGAGGCGGCACCGGTGGCGGCGGGGATCAGGTAGTCGACGGACTTGACGATGCTGCCGCCGGCGGGCGTGGAGTAGTGCCACAGGTCCACGCCGAGGTGGCGGCCGATCATCGACAGCCTGGTCAGCGCCAGCAGGTTGAACGCCGAGTAGTGGAAGCTGCGGGTCCTGGCCAGTTCCTGGGGCTGGCTGCCGTCGGGGTTCAGCTGTCCGGGCAGCAACCGGGTCTCGACCCCGGTGGTCAGGCTCCGGGCGAGGTCGGTCTGCCCGGTGGCCACGGCCAGCGCGGCTTCCTCCATGGCGGCGAAGGAGCCGTGGTTGTTGGTGGCGTTGAACTCGGCCTGGCCGTTGGCACTGGTGCGGTTCCAGTGCAGGAACGCGCTGTACCAGTTCGTCATCGCGGTGTGGTCGGCACCGGTCCAGCCGGGCGCGCCGTTGTCGAGCAGCGCGGTGGCGTCGATGACGTCGGTGAACTGCTGCGAGAAGTCGATGCCGCCCTCGCCCCGGACCGCGGTGCTGCACGGGATGAACTGCGCGTAGTCGAGGTTCGGGTTCATCGCGGTGGCGGGGTTGGTGAACCACGTGCGCAGGTCGAGTTCGGCCCGCTGGGCGTAGGTCGGGTCGCCCGTGTAGTACCAGGCCAGGGTGAGCGAGTAGACCGCGTTGAACATCTGCGCCCGCTCCTTGTGGTCGCTGATGTCGTCGACGGCCGGGTTCCGTTGGCCGTCCTTCTGGACGTACGGGCATCCGTAGGGGTTCGACGCGGTGGCCGGTTTGGTGGGCCACCAGTACGGGGCCTGGCTGAGGTAGTCGTGCTTGTCGCCGCTGGGCGGTGTCTGGGTCTTGTCGGTGACGGACCAGGGGCCCGCGGTGAGGGCGGAGTCGGCGTTGGCCCGAAGGGTCTTCAGGTCGGCGGTCAGCGCCGGGTCCCCCGCCTGGAGGCGGGCGCGGGTCGCCGCCAGGGTCGCGCCGTCCAGGACCACGGTCTGCGGAACGCCGGCGCTGGGTGTCGTCGTGGGTGTGGGGCTCGCGGTGGAGGTGGGGCTCGTCGTGGGGCCGGCCGACTGGCTGGGCGTGCCGGTGGGGCCGGGGCCGAAGACCTCGACCTCGTCGATGACGTACCCGTTGCTCCCGGCGTAGTCGTCCAGCAGCAGTTGGACGTGCCGCGCGCTGACTCCGGCGGGTAGCGCGACCGTCTGGGTCCCGCCGGTGCCGCCGGTCACCGTGGTCTGGGTGTGCCAGGAGCTGCCGTCCGGGGAGGTGCGGACGGCGAACTTGGTCGCGTATCCGCTGCCCCAGACGATGGTGAGGTGGTCCAGGGCCTGGGTGGATCCGAGGTTGATGTTCACGTGGGCGCTGCTGGAGGTCGAACTCTGCCAGGTGGTGCCGGCTGTGCAGTCGGTGACGGCCGCGGCGGAGCCGCTGTTGGAGCTCGTCGTGGTGACCGCGCCGCAGGCGAGGTCACCGGGGATCCCGGTGGTGGTGCCGGCTGAGGCGGCGCCGACCGTGCCGGCGACAAGTGCGATGGCCGCCGCCATCGCGGCCCCGATGGCCGGCCGGTGCTTGGTCGTGGTGGGGGCGGCGCCGGAGCGGTGGAGCCTGGTGTCGCGGGACATTGTGGTCCTTCCGGTGGGTGGGCGGTCCCCGGTGCCGGCGGCCGGCGCACGGCACCGGGGACCGGGTCTGGTCAGACGCTGATGCGGTCCAGGTTCGGGCCGGAGGCGTCGGCGGAGAACGCGACGGTGTTGGCGGAGCCCGCGTTCAGGTGGAGCTTCACGGTGACCGTCGCGACCGTGTTGTAGTCGGGGGTCTGCGGGAAGGAGACGCTCTGCGCGGTGCCGTTGACCGTCACGACCGCGGTCCGGTCCTGGCCGACGCTCAGGTAGGAGACGGTCATCGTGGTGTCACCGGACGCGGCGGCGGACACGGCGGTGAAGGTGACGGTGCCGCCGTGGCCCAGGCCGCTGATCTTGGCGCCGCCCGAGCAGTGGGCACACGAGCTGACGTAGGCGCCGCCGGCCAGCGTCGCCTTCTCAGCCTCGTAGGACACGGGAGTGGAGGGCGGGGTGCTGGAGGGGGTGCCGGTCGGGCTGCTCGACGGGGTGCCGGAGGGGGACGTGCTCGGCGACGCCGACGGCGAGGAGGAGGACGGGGAGTCGGTCGGGTTCCAGTAGTCGCCGGCCATCACGACGTACACCAGGGTCTTGATGGTCTCGCCGAAGTAGCCGTCACCGAACGGGTTGGTGGCCAGGTACGTCCAGATCGTGTCGGTCCAGGCCTGGTCGCCGGCGGCCATCGCGGCGGGGCCGACCGAGTCACCCGCCTCCTCGGCGACGTCGCCGGTGGAGTAGGGGGTGCAGTTGAGCTTGGTGTGGGGGTAGACCTTCTGCGGGTCGGCGCCGGACTCGCCCTTCAGACAGGCGGACTCGAGCTTGGCCGCGTTGTAGGAGACGGCCGCGGTCGAGGTGCCGTAGAGCAGGGCGTCGGTGCCCAGGTGCCAGGGCACCCGGATGGAGTTGTAGCCGACGATGTTGTCGGGCTGGTTCTCCTGGTAGTTGGCGGGAGCGGGCTTGGGACTGGTGGTGTCGGCGTTCACGACGAAGTCGGACAGCAGCCCGGCGCCGGGGGAGTAGGAGCCGGTGAACTCGCCGACCACCGCCTCGGTGCGCTGGACGACCTTGTTCCAGTCGTGTGCGGTGTCGTAGGCGGCGAAGGCGCGGAGGTGGTCGATCATGAAGTCCGAGGGCCTGGTGTCGTCGTTCGCGCCGTCGTCCTCGCACTTGAGGTGTCCGTCGGGAGCGACGTTGTGGGCGTAGAACTTGGCGAGCCAGTCCTTCGCTTCGGCGGTGTAGCCGCCCCACTGCTTGTCGGCGAGGATCAGGCCGTAGCCGATGTCCAGGTCGCCGTCGGTGGCGCCGTCCGGGACGCCGCTGTCGGCGTACTTGCAGGTCTTGCCGTCGATCTTCCACTGCATCAGCCCGTACTGGTCCTCGTGGGACTTGACGAAGCTCCACAGCGCGTTGAACTCGCTCTGCGCGGCGGGGTCGTAGCCGGCCATCAGGGGCACGAGGTTCATGCCGTAGCCCTGGCCCTCGGAGACCGGGCCGCCGTTGGGCGCGTCGTTGTCGCCCTTGCTCGAGATGTACGACTCGCCGCTGGTGCAGCCGGCGTGCAGGTAGGTCGCCTTCCAGGAGTCGTACTGCTTCTCCGCGGCCGCGTCGCGCTCGGCCTGCGGGACGGACGGCATGACGCCGACCTTGTAGGTGGTGTGCTGGGGGAAGGGCCGGGTCGTGGGGGTGGCGGCGGCGTTCGCGCTGCCGCCGGTGGTGGCGAGGCCGCCAACGGCTGCCGCGGTGGCGAGGACCGCGCACAGGGTGGTCCATCGCTTCGCTTGGTGACGGGGCACTGTCGTGGGCTCCTGATCGTCCTGGTCGGCGGGTCTGGTTCGACCGGCGCGTGTCTGACGTGGGGGCTGGCATGGGGGTGATCACGATCGGGACGCCGGCGGTGCGGGCGCCTCGGTGCCACGGGCTGGACCCGGGGGACTCGGGAGCGGTTGGGTTCGGCTCCTCCGTGCGCAAGCTGGGAACATGTCATTACCAGATTGCAGCGAGCTTGGCGCTGTCATGACGGACTGTCAAGAGGGTTCGCGAGGCTTGCCGGGGGCGCTGTCGCGGCGCGCGCAGGTGGCCGCGGGGTTCATTCCGTGGAAACCGGCCGTTGGCCGGCGTGTTTCGCAGCGTGCTGCCGAGCATGCCGAAGGTCCGTCAGGTGGTGACATCACCACCTGACGGACCTTCGTGACGGCCTCGGGCCTCAGGGCATGGCGGTGGCCAGAGCCGTGGCGAGTCGTGCGCTGACGACCTGCGGCCAGGCGGTGCGGGCCGCCACGCAGACCGCGCCGATCACCGAGGCCGCGTCCCCCAGTTCGGAGATCTGCACCCGTGGCGGGTACGGGACCAGCTGGGCGAGCCGGGTGCGGACCGGGTCCAGCAGGACCGAGCCGTTGAGGCCGATCCCACCGCCGATCACCACCAGCGGTACGTCGACGACGAGCGCGATCGTGGCGATCGCCGCGGCGACCCGGTGGGCCTCCTCGCGGACCACCCTGGATGCGAAGACGTCTCCGTGCCCGGCCCGGGCGAAGACCTCCTCGGGAGTGGGCGCCTGGGCCGACTCGGGCACGGTGCCGGTCCGCTGCTGGGCCCGGTGGGCGGTGGCGATGAGCGCGCGCAGCGAGTCGGCGGTCGGGCTGTCCGCCGCGAAGCGGCTGTGCC
>NZ_BAAALF010000015.1:68636-81383 GCF_039528135.1 Kitasatospora nipponensis
GGGGGGGGGCGGTGCCCGGGGTAGTCCACCTCGCCGGCGGCTCCGTGGTGGCCGCGCCGCAGGCGCCCGTCCAGTACCAGGCCGGCGCCCACGCCGGAGCCGACCGCGAGGAAGGCGAAGTCCTCGATGCCCCTTCCGGCGCCGCGCCAGAGTTCGCCCAGGGCGGCCAGGTTGACGTCGTTGTCCAGGGCCAGCTCCCCCGGCAGGATGCCGCCGAGGCCCTGCTTGATCGAGTAGCCCTCCAGGGCCGGCTCGCTGCTGACGCGCAGCTGCTCCGACCCTGGCTCCACGACGCCCGCCACCGCCACGACGGTGGCCAGCACGCCGTCCGGGCAGTCGGGCGCGGCGGCGATCAGCCGGTCCCGGACCCGTTCGACGCAGTCCAGCAGGTCCTCCGGGCCCTCGGCGCCGCGCGGGTGGTCGAACCTGGCGAGCACGGTGCCCTCCAGGTCGGCGATCGCGCCCCGGACGTGGCGCATGCCGATGTCGATGCCGATCACCTGGCCGACATCGACGGCGGGCTCGAAGAACACCGCGCCGTAGTGGAGTTCGCCCTCCTGGCGAGGGGCTTCGCGGACCAGGCCCGCCTCGCGCAGGACCCCGATGGCATGATTGGCCGTCGGCTTGGACATGCCCAGCTTGCGGGCGACCTCCGCCCGGGAGAGCCGGCGCTCCTGCTGCAGGGCATCCAGGACACTGCGGGAGTTCATCTCGCGCAGCGTGGTCAGCGTGGCACTCTTAGCCGTCATGCCGTCATTCTAGTATGGACTCGTTACCAGAACTATCGACTGGCCGTCTTTGCTCAAAGGACTCTACGCCACCGACGCCGCTCCGGTCCGCTGCGCGCTCCTGGACGGTGCGGTCAGCGCCGGGCGTAGTGGTCGCGCAGTCGTTTCTCCGCCGCTGCCCGGGTGTCGTCCGAGCGGTGCAGCCGGTCCAGCCCCAGCAGCGCCGCGCCGACGATCGGCGGCGCGGTGACGACCTGCGGCTGCGCCAGCGGCGCGTGCAGCGTGAGGTACGAGTCGAGGGCCTGCATCAGCTGCGGATGGCCGGCGGCGAGCACGCCGCCGCCGAGCACCAGCGGGGTGGGCTCGGTGAGCAGGCCGAGCCGCCGCAGCGCGGCGCAGGCCATGGCGCCGATCTCCTCAGCCTGGCGGACCACCAGGTGGCGGGCCGTCGGATCGCCCGCGTCGGCCGCCGCGAAGAGCAGCGGGACGATCTGGTGCAGGTCCGCCTCGGTGACCGTGCCGAGCCGCACCGCCTCGGCGACCGCCCGGGCACTGGGGCGTTCGAAGTGCCGGGCGATCGCGGCGGCCAGGGTGGTGGCGGGACCGCGGCCGTCCTCGGCCCGGCTGGCCCACCACATGGCGGCCAACGCCAGGTCGCCGCCGCCGCCCCAGTCGCCGCTGATGGTGCCCAGCGCGGGGAACCGCACGGTCTGCTCGCCGCGCCGGCCGACGCAGTTGATCCCCGCTCCGCAGACCACCGCCACCCCCCGGTCGCCCGTGGTCCCCGCGCGCAGTACGGCGAAGGTGTCGTTCGCGACCGTCACCTCCTCGCTCCAGCGGCGCGAGCGCAGCGCGTCGCCGAGCCGCTGTTCCTCGATCGGCAGGTCGGCGTTGGCCAGGCAGCCGATCAGCCTGCTGGTGAGCGGGCCGAGGGTGGGGGCGATGTCGAGGTCCGCCGCCAGCACGGCGTGGGCGACCAGCGGGGCCAGGCCCGCGACGGCCGACTCCGCGCCGATGTCCTGCGGGGCGAAGCCCGGCCCCCGGGCCGTGCCCAGCACGTCGCCGTCCCTGGTCACCAGGGCGACGTCGGTCTTGCTGTTGCCGGCGTCGATGGCGAGCACGCCGCCGACCAGAGCGGGGCCGCGGCAGAGGCCGCCGCGCGACTCGAAGGCCATCAGGTCCACGGCAGGTACTCCCGGTTGTGCGCGAGCAGGCGGTCGGTCAGCTGGTCGGCCGGCTCCAGCTGCCCGACCAGGGGATGGGCGAGCAGGGCGGCGCTCACCCGGTCGCGGCCGCCCTTCAGCGCCGCTTCCAGGGCGAGCTGCTCGTAGCTGAAGGCGTGCGCGACCAGGCCGGCGAACAGCGGCTCGAGCGGGGCGACCGGTTCGGGGTGCGCACCGTCGGCGTCGATCCGGGCGGGCACCTCGACGACCGCGTCCTCGGGGAGGAACGGCAGGGTGCCGGCGTTGCGGACGTTGGCCACCTGCACGGTCCCGGCCGCCGTGCCGAGCAGCGCGGCGATCAGTTCGACCGCGGCCTCGGAGTAGTAGGCGCCGCCGCGCCGGGTCAGCAGCTCGGGCTTGGTGTCGAGCGTCGGGTCGGCGTACAGGGCGAGCAGCTCCTTCTCGATCGTGGCGACCTCGGCGCCGCGCGGCGGGCGGGACTTGAGCTCCTGCACCACCTTGTCGTGCTGGTAGTAGAAGCGCAGGTAGTAGGAGGGGATGGTGCCCAGCCGGCGGAAGAGGTCGGCGGGCAGTTCGGTCTCCTCCTCCAGGGCGGGGGCGAAGTCGCTGATCAGCCGGTCCAGTACCGGCTTGCCGTCCGAGGCGCCGGGAGCGTCCAGCAGGGTGACTCCGCGTTCCCAGGTGAGGTGGTTGAGGCCGACGTGGTCCAGGCGGATCCGGCGGTGGTCCACCTCCAGCAGGCCGGCGAAGAGCCGCTGGAAGCCGATCGCCACGTTGCACAGGCCCACCGCGCGGTGGCCCTGCGTCTGCAGGGCGCGGGTGACGATGCCGACGGGGTTGGTGAAGTTGATGATCCAGGCGTGCGGGTTGCGGTGGCGCACCCGCTCGGCGATGTCCAGGACGACCGGCACCGTGCGCAGGGCCTTGGCCAGGCCGCCGGCGCCGGTGGTCTCCTGGCCCACGCAGCCGCATTCCAGCGGCCAGGTCTCGTCCTGGCTGCGGGCGTCCTGGCCGCCGACGCGCAGCTGGATGAGCACGGCGTCGGCGTCCGTGACCGCGCCCTCCAGGTCGGTGGTGCTGGTGACGGTGGCGGGATGGCCCTGGCGGGCGAGGATGCGCCGGGCCAGGGATTCGATCAGCTCGAGGCGTTCGACGGCCGGGTCGACCAGGACCAGCTCGCCGACCTGGAGGGTGTCGCGCAGCCGGGCGATGCCGTCGACCAGCTCGGGCGTGTAGGTGGAGGCTCCTCCGACGATGACCAGCTTGCGGGTGCTCAACCCTTGACTCCTGTCATGGTGGCGCCTTCGATGAAGGCTTTCTGGGCGAAGAAGAAGATGATGATCACCGGGGCCATGACCAGCAGCGTGGCGGCCATGGTGAGGTTCCAGTTCGAGTGGTGGGCGCCCTGGAAGGAGGCCAGCCCGTAGGAGAGGGTCCAGGCGTCCGGGTTCTCGCTGGCGTAGACCTGGGGACCGAAGTAGTCGTTCCAGCAGTAGAAGAACTGGAACAGCGCGACGGCGGCGACGGCCGGCCGGGACATCGGCAGCACCACCCGGAAGAGGGTGGAGAGCTTGCCGCAGCCGTCCACCCTGGCGGCGTCCAGGTAGCTGTCGGGGACGGTGACCAGGAACTGGCGCAGCAGGAAGATCGAGAAGGCGTCACCGAACATCTGGGGGATGATCAGCGGCCACAGGGTGCCTGTCAGGTGCAGCTGCTGGTTCCAGACCAGGTACATCGGCACCACGACCACCTGCGGGGGCAGCATCATCATCGCGATGACCGCGACCAGGGCCGCGTTGCGACCGCGGAAGCGGAACTTGGCCAGCGCGTAGGCGATCGGCACGCTGGAGAGCACGGTGGCGACGGTGGCCAGCACCGAGTACTCCAGCGAGTTGCGCCACCAGGTCAGGAAGCCGTCCTTGTGGAAGACCGCGGAGTAGTTGGACCACTGCCAGTGCTGCGGCCACAGGTCGGTGGAGAGCGCCTGCCTGTCCGTCATCACCGAGGTGAGGAACAGGAAGACCAGCGGAGCGGTGAAGAAGACGGCGGCGGCGATGGCCAGCGAGTGGACCGCGATCCACTCGAAGGCCCTCCTGCGGCGCGGCGACCCGACCGCGATCCTGGTGGAGGCGGAGGGGCGGCGGTTGGACGGGGTGGCGGTCATCGCCCCTCCTCGGTGAGGAAGCCGGAGCCGCGACGGAGCAGCAGCAGGGTGAAGGCCATGGCGAGCGCGAAGAGCAGCAGGGCGACCACGCAGGCCGCGCCGGTGTTGTAGTGCTGGAAGCCCAGGCTGTAGACGAGTTGGGGCAGGGTCAGGGTGGAGCCGCTGGGGTATCCGGGCTCGAAGAGCACGCCCGGGGAGGCCCCGATCCCGCTGGCCAGTGAACCGGCCAGGATCGCCTGGGTGTAGTACTGCATGCTGCTGATCACGCCGGTGATGGCGGCGAACAGGACCACCGGGCTGATGGTGGGGAGGGTGATGTGGCGGAACTTCGCCCAGGCGCCGGCACCGTCCAGCTGCGCGGCCTCGTAGAGCTCGGTGGGCACGTCCAGCAGGGCGGCCATGAAGATGACCATCAGGTCGCCGATGCCCCACAGGGCCAGCAGGGTGAGTGCGGGTTTGGACCAGCTCGGGTCGTTGAACCAGTTCGGGGCCGGGATCCCGAGCCTGTGCAGGAGTTGGTTGACCGGCCCGGTGCCGGGGTTGAGCAGGTAGACGAAGGCCGTGGTGGCGGCGACCGGCGGGGCCAGGTAGGGCAGGTAGAACAGGGAGCGCAGGGTACCCAGACCGGTCTTCACCCGGGTGATCAGCATGCCGATCGCCAGCCCGAAGAGCACCCGGGCGGTGACCATGACCACCACCAGCCACAGCGTGTTGGCCAGCGCGGTGCCGAACTGCGGGTACTGGAAGAGCACGTAGTCCCAGTTCCGCAGCCCCACGAAGGTCGGCGGGTTGACCTGGTCGTAGTGCGTGAAGGAGAAGTAGACCGTGGCGATCAGCGGATAGGCGAAGAAGGCGCAGAAGCCGACCAGGAACGGGGCGAGGAAGCCCAGGGTGTGCAGGCGCTCCCGGCGGATGGTGCGGCGGGCGGCCGCGGGCGGGCGGACCCGGCCGGCGGGGTCTGCGGTGGAGCCGTCGGTCACTGCTTGGCCTGCGCGTTGTCGGTGTCGATCTGCTGGTCGACCTTGGCCAGGCCGCCCTTGAGGTCGTCGGTCTTGCCGGACTCCCAGTCGAAGCAGAAGTTCTGGAAGGTGGTCTGGTACTGGCCGCCGTTGGGGCTGGCCGGGGTGGTGGTGCTCCTGGGGTTGGCGAAGATGTCCAGGAAGGTCTTGAAGTTGGGGTCCTGGGCGAGGTCGGAGGCCTTGAGCGCGGCGAAGGTGGTCGGCACGTTCTTGATCGCGTCCGCGAAGGAGGTCACCGCGTCGGTGTCGGTGGTGAGCCACTTGACCAGCTCCCAGGCGGCCGCCTGGTGCTTGCTCGCGTGCGAGATCCCGATGGTGGTGCCGCTGGTGTAGCCGATGCCGTAGTCGGCGGCCTGGTTGTCCGGCACCGGGAAGGGCGCCACGCCCCAGTGCATCGCGACGTTGTCGGTGGTCAGGTTGTCGATCCGCCACTCGCCGTCGAGCTCCATCGCCACCTTGCCGGTCTCGAAGGCGTTCTGGGCGCTGAACTCGTCGCCGGAGGCGGTCCGGAACGCCTCCAGTTTGTCGTAACCGCCCAGCGCCTTGAGGGTGTCGCGGTCCCAGTTCAGGAAGTCGCTCACCCCGGGCTCGGCGGCCAGGTCGGACTTGCCGTCCCTGTTCTGGTAGTTCGGGCGCCACTGGGCGAGCTGGTCGCGCGGGTTCGACTCGTAGAAGTGGAAGTTCGGCACGTAGCCGGCGGTCCTGATCGAGCCGTCCGGGTTCAGCTCCTGGAGCTTGACGGCGTCCTGGGTCAGCTCGGACATGGTCTTCGGCGGGGCGGCGATGCCGGCCTTCGCGAAGAGGTCCTTGTTGTAGTAGAGCCCGAAGGCGTCGCCGAGCAGGGGGAGCGCGCACTGGGTTTCCCCGAACCGGGTGTAGGAGAGCACCTGCGCCGGGAACGTCGTCATCGGGTTGATGCCCGCCACGGTGAGTTGGGGATTCAGGTTGATCCAGGTGCCGGACTGGCAGAACTGTCCGACGTTGTCCGTCGTGGTGGAGACCTCCACATCCGGTCCGTCCGAGCCGCGCACTCCCTGGGCCAGCTTGTCGTCGGCGACGTTCGGCACCGCCTTGACGGTGATGTTCGGGTGCGCCGCGTGGAAGGTGGCCAGCAGGGCGTTGAAGGCGTTGACCTCGCGGTCCTGGGTCCAGCCGTGCCACACGGTGAGCGTCACCGGTCCGTCGGCGCTGTCCCTGCCGGTGGAGGAGGAGGCGGTACAGCCGGCGGCGAGGACGAGGGCGCCGAGAGCGGCGGCGGCAGACAGGACGCGATGTCTGAGCGGCGTCATGGGGGGCTCCAGTTCAACGGGAGGGGGTTGGCGCAACTCTAGTAATGACTAGTTACTATGTCTAGGTTCTTGTAAGGAACCGTTACCTGATGAAGAGGGGTTGGGACGGATGAGCCAGTCACGGATACCGGAACTCGGCGGGATCATGGCGGCGGAGATGGCCGAGCAGCCGGCCGTCCTGCAGCGCATCCTCGACGAGGGCGCGCCCAGGATCCGCGAGATCGCGGCCGAGATCGCCGCCCGCAACCCGCGTTTCGTCCTGCTCACCGCGCGCGGCACGTCCGACAACGCGGCGCTCTACGCGAAGTACCTGATCGAGGTCCTGCTCGGCAAGCCGGCCGGCCTCACCTCGATGTCCACCACCACCGCCTACGGCGCCAAGCCGGACCTGAGCGACGTGCTGGTCATCACGGTCAGCCAGTCCGGCGGCTCGCCCGACCTGGTCGCCTCCACCAAGGCCGCCCGCGAGGCCGGCGCCATCACGCTGGCGGTGACCAACAACGCCGGCTCGCCGCTGGCCGAGGTCTCCGAGTTCCACATCGACGTGCTGGCGGGCCCCGAGAAGGCGCTGCCGGCCACCAAGACCTACACCGCCGAGCTGCTCGCGCTCTACCTCCTCGTCGAGGGCCTGCGCGGCGGCGACGGCGCGGCCGCCAAGGTGCTGCCGGAGCTGGCGGCCGGCGTGCTGGCCCGCCAGGCCGAGGTGAAGGCGCTGGCCGAGCGGTACCGCTTCGCCCAGCGGCTGGTCATCACCTCGCGCGGCTACGGCTACCCGACCGCCCGCGAGGCGGCGCTCAAGCTGATGGAGACCACCTACATCCCGGCCTCCCCGTTCTCCGGCGCCGACCTGCTGCACGGCCCGCTGGCGATGGTGGACAACGTCTCGCCGGTCATCGCGATCGTGCCGGACGGCAAGGGCGGCGAGGCCCTGCAGCCGGTCCTGGACCGCCTGCGCGGCCGTGGCGCGGACCTCGTGGTGGTCGGCCAGCAGGACCAGGTCGACGCCGCCTCCGGTGGTTTCGCGCTGCCGGCGGGGGTGCCGGAGGAGGTCCAGCCGATCCTGGAGATCCTGCCGCTGCAGCAGCTGGCCTACGAGGTCACCATCGCCCGCGGCCAGGACCCGGACGCCCCGCGCGCCCTGGCCAAGGTCACCCGGACCCACTGAGTACACGAAACAGGGCGGTGGGCGCCGAGTTGCCGGTGGCGCCCACCGCCCTGTTTCGCAGTGCCGGGTCAGCTGATGACGGACTACGGCCGGCCGTGGACACTCCACTGGAGCGGGGCGTTCAGGTCGAGGTTGCAGTCGGTGGCACAGAAGCCGGGAGCCCGGGGCCGGTCACCTGTCGACCGGGTTGTGCGGTCCCCGGTCGGTCCACCCGGCCGTCCGGTCTCCGCAGTCCCCGACGGCCAGTGCCTGAGCGGCCCCGCGGTCCAGCAGGCAGCCACCGTCGTGCGCGCGGATCTGGAAGCAGCCCGGAAAGCTCCTGCTGTCGGTGTCCGCCCACAACGGCGTCGGGCCGGTGAACTGCCAACGCTGCGCCGCCACGTCCTCGTTGGTCCCGGTGCGGTCGTGCTGAAGGTCAACCGGACCGGCCTGCTCGGCGGTCACCAGCCTCGGCTCGGGCGCGCCGCTGGAGAGCAGGGACTGCAACACGAGCTCGCCACCCGGCGTGGGCCAGACGATCCACTGCTCGCTGTCGGCGCCGCCGGCCGCCGTCGTGCCGACCGTCGTGCCGTCCGGAACGTCGGACGGCGGGGCGTTGAGGGCCGTCATCCGGCGGCCCGAGTCGCAGGAGGTCAACGTTCTGAGTCCCATGAAGGGGGACATCGTCGGCCAGGTCGGCCCGATCGCTGCTGCGGGGGCGCCGGCCGGGTCGCCGAGACCGCCCGGGGGCAGGTCGTTCGACGGGATCTCCGACAGGAGGGGCGGCGCGCTGTGCGGTGGCGAGGCGGTCGTCGCCGCTGCGAGGGTGCTCTGGCCGAGACCGGCGGCGAGCAGCGCGCAGGGAACGAGGGCGAGCGCGAGGGTGGCCATGGCGGCCGTCAGCGCCGGCTGGTGCGAGACGCCCGGCCGCGGCGTGTGGGCGGGCGTCTCGCACCAGCCTTCCCTGCTGAACCGGTCGGTGGAATGCCGGAGTTCGAGCGTGTGTCGGCGCCGGGCGTTCATCCGGTGCGGGCCTGGCGACACCCGCTGGGCGGCGACCGACCGAGTACCGGGATCGGTCGGTCGGGTCGCCTCCCGAACCTGTTCCACTGCCGTCGTCCTACTCGGCGCCATCGGGCTGTCTCCTTGCCGCGCCGGTCCGCCCTTGGCGGGCCGGCCGGTTTCCGTGCCGGTCGCGCATACCGACCGACTGTCAGGACCGTTCTGTCCGGACCTGAGCCGCGCCTCAACCTAGGCAGCCGACGTGGGTCGGCGGATGACGGTGGAGACCGAAGGGTTTCGCCGCTCGTCGGGCTTCGGCCTCGACAGCCGGACGGGTCGACCAGGGCTTGCGCCATCGCTTGGACGGGCGAGGACCGCTGCCCCCCGACCGATACTCCGCCGGGCGTGGTCGTTGCTGCGGTGCGGTGCTCCCGGCGCGTGCCGTGGTGGGGCCGGGCAGCCCTGGCGCGGGTACCGAAGGGTCGCGGGTGGCGGACCGAAAGGTCTGGGTGTGCGGGCCCCGCCGCTTGATCCGCGGTCCCCGACGCTGCTGGGATGAGTACCGGACGGCCCGGCTCCCTGAGCGTCGTGCCCGGCCCGGCGCCGCCGTCGGGCCGGTCCTCGCGGACCACATCGCCACCAGCCCCCGGCCTGATCCGATGCACCGTCAACCGGCCCTGCGTGCATCGCGGCACTGGGCCCAAGGCCGCCGCACAGCTGTCCGGGCCGCCGGTCACAGCCGGACCCTCGCACCATGTCACGGAGAGACGATGATCAACACGAGGCCGCCCCACGAACGTTCACCGGGCGGCGTACCCTGCGGTTGCCAGGAGTCCGTCGCCCCTGAGGTCCACGGCCTGACGTGGTATCAGAACACGCAGGACGGCCCGGCGTTCGAGCTCCTGCGTGGCAGCTACCGCCGGTTCGCATTTCGGATGACGGCGGTCTTCCTCGCCGTCTACTTCTCGTACGTCCTGCTGTCGGGCTACGCGCACGGCTTCATGGCCATGACGGTCGTCGGCAACGTCAACGTCGCCTTTGTCCTCGGACTGCTCCAGTTCGCCATGACTTTCCTGATCGCCTGGCTGTACACCCGGCACGCCGGTAGCCGGCTCGACCCGGTGGCCGAGCAGGTGCGGGCCGAGTTCGCCGACACCCAGGACCACCAGGCGGGCGCCCGGCAGGACGCCCGCGACTCGGAAGGCTGCACGTGCGCACAGTGACCCTCGGTCGGCAGATGAACCTGGCGGCAGGAGCGGGCGGCGGCGCACACCGCCCCCTGATCATCGGCATCTTTCTCGCATTCGTCCTGGTGACCCTCGGCATCACGTTCTGGGCCGGCCGGCGGACCAGCGGCACCTCCGACTTCTTCGCCGGCGGCCGCTCCTTCACGGGTTTCCAGAACGGCCTCGCGATCTCCGGCGACTACATGTCGGCCGCGTCCTTCCTCGGTGTCACCGGGACGATCGCGCTCTTCGGCTACGACGGCTTCCTGTACTCGATCGGCTTCCTGGTGGCCTGGCTGGTCTCCCTGCTGTTGGTGGCCGAACCGCTGCGCAACTCGGGGCGGTTCACCATGGCCGACGTGCTGGCCTTCCGGATGCGCCAGCGTCCGGTCCGCACCGCGGCCGGCATCTCGACCATCGTGGTCTCCATCGTCTACCTGCTCTCGCAGATGGTCGGCGCCGGCTCGCTGGTGGCGCTGCTGCTGGGTGTGGAGGGCGGCACCGCCAAGAAGGTGATCATCTTGGGCGTGGGCGCACTGATGGTCGTCTATGTCACCGTCGGTGGGATGAAGGGCACCACCTGGGTGCAGATGGTCAAGGCCGGGTTGCTGATGGCCGGCACCACCCTGCTGGCGGTGCTGCTGCTGCATCGTTTCGGCTGGAACCTCTCCTCCCTGTTCGGCGCGGCCGGTCACGCCAGCGGCAAGGGCTCGGCGTTCCTGGAACCCGGGCTGAAGTACGGCGCGACCTCCGTCAGCAAACTGGACTTCCTCAGTCTCGGGGTCGCCCTGGTCCTGGGGACGGCGGGCCTGCCGCACATCCTGGTGCGCTTCTACACCGTGCCGACCGCCAAGGTGGCCCGCCACTCGGTGAACTGGGCCATCGTCATCATCGCCGCGTTCTACCTGATGACCGTCGTGCTGGGCTTCGGCGCCACCGCGCTGGTAGGGCCGAAGCTGATCAAGGCGTCGAACCCGGCCGGCACCACCGCCGTGCCGATGCTCGCCGAGCGGCTCGGTGGCGGCACGGGAAGTACCGCGGGCGCCGTACTGCTCTCGGTGATCTCGGCCGTCGCCTTCGCCACCATCCTGGCCGTGGTCGCCGGGCTCACCCTCGCCTCGTCCTCCTCGTTCGCCCATGATCTGTACGCCCAGGTGATCCGCAAGGGTCGGGCCACCGAGAAGCAGGAGATGCGGGCGGCACGGCTGGCCGCGCTCGGGATCGGCGCGGTGTCCATCGTGCTGAGCATGTTCGCGGACAAGCTCAACACCGCGGCCCTGGTCGCGCTGGCCTTCGCGGTCGCCGCCTCGGCCAATCTGCCGACCATCCTGTTCAGCCTGTTCTGGAGGCGCTTCAACACCCGCGGCGCGCTCTGCAGCATCTACGGCGGGCTGGTGTCCGCTGTGGTCCTGGTGGTCTTCTCGCCGGTCCTGTCGGGCAAGCCGACCTCGCTGCTGCCCCACGCGGACTTTTCCTGGTTCCCCCTCGAGAACCCCGGTGTGGTGTCCATCCCGATCGGCTTCCTGCTCGGCTGGGCGGGCACCCTGCTCGCCGGCGACGAGCCTGAGCAGCACGCCAAGTACGCCGAGCTGGAAGTTCGTTCGCTCACCGGCGCGGGCGCTCACTGACCCGATCCGGCTCTGCGGTGCCGTTGCCCGCCGGCAGCGGCACCGCTTCTGCCGGCCATCACCGAACAGCTGACCTTCCGAGGAGAGTGCCGCATGCACCAGGAACGACCGAACGCGGCGTACCAGGATGCCGACCAGCAGATCGAGGCCCGACCGGGGAACCGGGTCGCCCTCCACTTCGAGGGCGAGGCGGGCGACAGCCGTGACGTCAGCCACGCCCAACTCGCCTGTGAGGTCGGGCGCGCCGTCCGCGCCCTGCGCGAACTGGGCGTGCGTGTCGGCGACCTGGTCGCCCTTCATCTGCCGATGATCCCCGAGACCGTGGTCGCCCTGCTGGCCTGCGACCGGATCGGTGCGGTCCCGATGGCCCTGGCCGACTGCCCCGACCTGAGCCACGATCCCGGAGACGGGCCGACCCGGCGCCGCAGACCCCTCGTCGCACTGGTCGTCACAGCCGACGGTGGCTACGACCGGGGTCGGCCGGTGGCGTGGAAGGCGGCCGTCGACCGGGCTCTCGCCGACCGGCGGTCGGCCCCGCCCGTCCTGGTGGTCCGCCGCACCGGCCAGAGCGTCGCCTGGGCGCGGGGCCGCGACCACTGGTGGCACGAACTCACCGAACGCCGGCCCGCCGAGCACCTCTCCCCGGAGTCCGTCGACCGGTCCGCAGGTGGCGCAGGGGCCACCCCCTTGGGTCTGCGGCCCGTCGGCGACGTGTACTGGTGCACCGCGGACAGCGACTGGATCATCGCGAACTCCGCCGTCGTCCACGGCCCGTTCGCGGCCGGGGCCACCCAGGTGATCTGCGAGGACCCACCGGGCGCCACCGACCGCGGGCGGCTCTGGGAGATCGTCCAGAGGCACGGCGTCACCGTGCTGCACACGGCGCCGGACGCGTTCGCCGACCTTCTGCGGTGGGGGGACGACGCCGCCGACGGGTTCGATCTGAGCCGGCTGCGCATCCTTGGCAGCATCGGCGAGAGCGTCCGGCCCGAGCTGTGGTACTGGCACCGCGAGCACCTCAGCGGCGGCCGGACCTCCCCGTGGGAGCTGCGGACCTGCGCGGCCCCCTGGAGCCCGCAGGCGCAGCGCCGGCCCACCAGGCTCTACGCGATCCGGTGACACGAGCCCGGGGGCGGTCCAGCAGGGCGACCCCCGTACGGGCGACCGGCCCGAACCGTACCGAAGGGTTTGGGGCCGTGCACCGAGAGTTCTGCGTGATCCGAGCCCCGGCGGCCTCTGCACGGCCGATGATCGAAGCGACGGCGAGGGAGGTCGCCTCCCCGCACGGAAGAATCAAGGAGCACACAGTGAGCAACGAGAGCCTGGCCAACCTGCTCAAGGAGGAGCGGCGGTTCGCTCCGCC